>ONST01000016.1 GCA_900320575.1 uncultured Eubacteriales bacterium | reverse complement strand
CCGCCGGCTGCCGGTGCGCCTGACCTTCGACAACAATTATTTCAACGCGCTCTTCCAGGGCATTCCCGTCGGCGGCTACACGAAGCTTGCGGCGAATCTGCTCGAGGGGATCGAGGTCCGGACCGGCGTCGATTATCTGGAGGACAAAGAAGCGCTTGACGCGCTGGCGGACCGGGTGGTCTACACCGGCGCCATCGACGCTTTTTACGGCTTCTGCTTCGGGAATCTCGAGTACCGCTCCGTGCGCTTCGAGACGGAGCTCCTCGACATCCCGAATTTCCAGGGAAATGCGGCGGTCAACTACACCGACCGGGAGACGCCCTGGACGCGGATCATCGAGCACAAGTGGTTCGAGTTCGGAAAGGACGCGGAAGGAAACGACCTTCCGAAGACCGTGATCAGCCGGGAGTACAGCTCCGAGTGGAAGCCGGGCGACGAGCCCTATTATCCGGTGAACGATGAAAAGAACGGCGCGCTCTATGAGAAATACCGCGCGCTCGCGGACAAAGAGGAGCAGGTCCTCTTCGGCGGACGTCTCGGGGAGTACAAGTATTACGACATGGACGCCGTGATCGCGCGGGCGCTTGCGGTCAGCCGGGAAGAGCTGGGCTGACGCAGGGTTATTTTAAGAGAATCATCGACAGGGGAGTAACGTTACAATGGAAACAGACAACAGACCGGTCAGCTTTCTCAGAAGCAGGAAGCTCATCCGGGTCATCGCCTTTCTGCTGGTGCTGGTCCTGCTGCTTGCGGGAAGCTCGGCGCTGATCCGGCCGAAGGGCTATGAGGCCTATGATATCGAGACCGTCGACATCAAGCTGCAGCAGATGTCCTCGGAAAAAGACGGGAGCATCGACGTGATCTTCGCCGGCGACAGCGAGCTGCTGTACGCCTTCTCCCCGCTGCAGCTGTGGGGCGAGTACGGGATGACCTCCTACATCATCAGTTCCGGCGGGCAGAAGATCTGCGACACCTACGAGATCCTGACGCAGGTCTTCCTGCATCACAGCCCGAAGGCCGTGGTGCTGGACGGCAACTCCTTCTACCGGGACGGATCCATCTATCTCGAGGAGGACGACAAGCTGCTGGAGACGGCGGAGCGCATTTTCCCGGTCTTCCACTACCACACGCGCTACAAGACCCTTCCGCTTCCGGGGGTCCTCATGAGCTTCACGAACCACCGGAAGAACCAGGAGCTCTACAAGGGCTGGCTGGACGTGCGCCGCATCGAGCCGTACACGGGCCCGGCGGACTATATGGGCGCCCCGGACACCCCGAAGGAGCCGATCCCCGAGGCCAGTGTCGAATATCTGGACCGGATCCTCGCGCTCTGCCGGGAGCATGACTGCGCCCTTTTCATCGAGGACGTGCCCTCGTCCGCCAACTGGAGCTACGCGCGCCACAACGCGGTGGAGGAGTGGGCCAACGCCCACGGCGTGGACTACCTGGACCTCAATCTGCTGAACGGCGAGATCGGGATCGACTGGAGCACGGACACCCGCGACCGGGGCGACCACCTCAATTTCTACGGATCCCTGAAGCTCAGCGACTACATGGGCCGGCTCCTTCAGGAGAAATACGCCCTTGCGGACCACCGCGGGGACGCCTTCTACGGCAACTGGCAGGCGGATTTTGAGCGCGCGGGACTCTACGGGACGACTGCGGATCTGACCACGGAGAAGGTCTATGCCAGAGCGGCCGATACCTCGGACGCTGACGTCGCCGGTCCGGAGGCGGGAAAGGAGGACGGCGATGGGGTATAATGCGATCGGCTATCTCGCGGTCTTTCTGCCCGCGGTGATCCTCATTTATTCGCTGGTGCCGCAGAAGAAGCGCTGGATCGTGGTGCTGGCCGCGAACTATCTCTTCTTCTATCTCCTGAGCGGCTTTCTGCTGCTCTACAATGTGGCCGCCACCCTCTTTACCTATTACATGGGGAAGCTCCTCGGCGCGAAGAAGCCCGAGGGCGCCGATAAGAAGGCCTTTAAGAAGAAGAAAAACAAGATCCTGCTGGCGGCGATCCTCGTCAATTTCGGGGTGCTGATCGTGCTGAAGTACACGAATTTCTTCGGGAGCAGCATCGCCGGGATCATCAATCATTTCGGAGGGGACGTCCGTTACCGGGCGATCCGCTTCCTGGTGCCGATCGGCATTTCCTACTACACGATGCAGGCGGTATCCTACCTGATCGACGTGAACCGCGGGACATTGAAGGTCGAGAATAACCTCGCGCAGCTCGCACTCTACCTCAGCTATTTCCCGACGATCATGGAGGGGTCGATCACCCGCTACAAGGACGTGGCGGAGGACATCTACGCCGGCCATCCGGTGACCTACGAGAACCTGACCGCCGGCTACCAGCGGATCGTCTGGGGCCTCTTCAAGAAGGTGATCATCGCCGATATCCTGGTGAAGCCGGTCATCAAGATCTTCGAGGGCTTCCAGTACGACGGCGCGGTCTGCCTCTACGGCGCCGCGATCTGCACACTGCAGCTGTACATGGATTTTGCCGGCACCATCGATATCGTCATCGGCACCGGAAAGATCTTCAACGTGACCATCGCCGAGAACTTCCGCCAGCCCTTCTTCGCGAAGAACGCCTCGGAGTTCTGGAGACGCTGGCACATCACGCTGGGGACCTGGTTCAAGGATTACATTTTCTATCCGATCTCGGTGGCGAAGCCCATACGGAACCTGACGAAGAAGGCGCAGAAGCGCTTCGGCAAGGGCTTCGCGAAGTTCGTGACGCCCTCCATCGCCCTGCTGGGCGTGTGGATGGCCAACGGCTTCTGGCACGGTCCCCGCTGGACCTACATTTTCTACGGCGTCTACTACTACGTGATGATCCTTCTGGAGCTGCTGCTCGAGCGGCCGCTGGAGATCGTCTCGGAGAAGCTGCATTTTTCGATCGACGGGATCCCCTTCCGGATCTTCCGCTTCGTGAAGCTGTTCTTCATCGTGATCATCGGGGAAATGCTATTCACGGCGGATACGCTGACGGAAGGATTCCGGATGCTGCACAGCATCTTCACGAATTTCTCGCTGCGCTCGCTGTGGGCGAACAAGTCCTTCTTCGGCATGAGCGGCTACGAGTACATCGTCGTCTTCTTCGCGGTGCTGGTGGTGCTGATCTACAATACGATGCGGGAGTTCCGCATCCCCTTTGAGGAGAAGTTCGCGAAGCTGCCGGAGGCGGTGCGCTGGTGCGGCTGGCTTTTGCTGCTCTTCGCGGTGATCATGTTCGGCGCCTACGGGCCGGGCTATGACGCAGTGGCGATGATCTACGCAGGCTTTTAAAAAGGAGAGTCGAATACGATGAAAAATATACTGGAATGGCTGGAGGGGACCTGCGCGCGGATCCCGGACAAGCGCGCCTTTTCGGACGATGTGTCCGCGGTGACCTTCGCGGAGCTGGTCCGGGGCGCGAAGCAGGCCGGGACCTTCCTCGCGGGGAAGATCCGTCCGCGGGAGGGCGCGGCCTTCTATCTGGAGAAGAGCACGCTGGCGATCCGCGGCATGTTCGGCGCGGTCTACGCGGGCGGCTTCTACTCGCTGCTCGATACCCGCCAGCCGGCGGCCCGCCTGGAGAAGATCCTCTCCGTGCTCACGCCCCGCGTGATCCTGACGGACCGGGAACATGAGAAAAAAGCCCGGGAGCTCTTCGGGGAGCTGGTCTTCGCCGGAGAGGACGGGGAGGAGCTCCGTCCGGAGATCGCCGTTCTGGAGGACATTTTTGAAAACGGGACCGTCGACGAGCCGAAGCTCTTTGCTCTGCGCGCCCAGGCCCTCGACATCGATCCGCTGTACGTCAATTTCACGAGCGGGAGCACCGGCGTGCCCAAGGGCGTGGCGGTCTGCCACCGGTCGGTCATCGACTTCATCACGCCGTTCGTCTCCCTCTTCGACATCCGGGAGAGCGACGTGATCGGCAACCAGGCGCCCTTCGATTTCGACGTCTCGGTGAAGGATATCTTCAGCGGCATCGCGACAGGCGCGGAGGTGGCGATCATCCCGCGGAGCTATTTCAGCGTTCCCACGAAGCTGATGGATTACCTCGTGGAAAAAGAGGCGACGGTGCTCACCTGGGCGGTCAGCGCCATGTGCTTCGTCTCCATTATGAACGGCTTTGACTACAAGGTGCCGTCGAAGGTCCGGCGGGTGATGTTCTCCGGCGAGACGATGCCGGTCAAGCAGCTGAACGTCTGGAAGAAGTATCTGCCGGATGCGGTTTATGTCAACCTTTACGGCCCGACGGAGATCACCTGCAACTGCACCTATCACGTGCTCGACCGCGACTATGCGAACGGCGAGAACATCGCCATCGGCCGTCCCTTCCCGAACGAGAAGGTCTTCCTGCTGGACGACGGCGACCGCCTGGTGACGGAGCCGGGCGTGCCCGGCGAGATCTGCGTGAGCGGAACGGCGCTGGCTCTGGGCTACTACCGGAATCCGGAGAAGACCGCGGCGGCCTTCGTGCAGAACCCCCTGAACGACCGCTATCCGGAGACCATTTACCGGACCGGCGACCTCGGAAAATACGATGAGGCCGGGGACCTCTTCTACATTTCCCGGAAGGATTTCCAGATCAAGCATCTGGGACACCGGATCGAGCTGGGAGAGATCGAGACCACGGTGCAGGCCCTTTCGGGCGTGACCCGTGCCTGCTGTCTCTTTGACAGTGAGAAGAAGCGCCTGCTGCTCTTCTATACCGGAGAGCGGGAGAAGAAGGCGCTGATGAAGGAGCTGCGGAGCCTTCTGCCGCCCTTCATGCTGCCGAACACCCTGTTCCCGCTCGCGGAGATGCCGATGACCAAGAACGGCAAGATCGACCGCAAGGCTCTGGGCGAGCTGGGCGGGATCGCCTGAAAGAAGGAGAACGATGATGTTAAGTGACCGGGAACTGCGGAAGATCGCGGACGAATACGGGACGCCGGTTTTCCTCTTCGATACAGAGGCCCTGAAAGCGCGGGTCGCCGCCATGAAGGAGATCCTCGGGGAGAAGGTGACCTTATGCTACTCGATCAAGGCCAATCCCTTTCTCATTCCGGCGATGACGGAAAGCCTTGAAAAGCTCGAGGTCTGCTCGCCGGGAGAGCTGGCGATCTGCGAAGCCCTGCAGGTTGCCCCGGAGCGGATCGTCTACTCCGGCGTCAACAAGATGCCGGACGACATCCGGGAAGCCATGGATTATCAGGCCGGGATCTTCACCGCGGAGTCGGTGCACCAGTTCGAGAAGGTGCACGCGGAGGCCAAAAGGCGCGGGATCGTCGTGCCGGTCCTGCCGCGCCTGAACGGCGGCAGCCAGTTCGGCATGTCGAAGGAGGATCTCCTCTGGCTCATCGGGCACAGGGAGGAGTTCCCGCACTGCCGGATCGAGGGTATCCACTATTTCGTGGGGACCCAGAGGAAGAAGCTCTCCGAGCAGCGGGAGGAAATGCAGATGCTGCGCGCGCTCTTCGACGAGATCGAAGAGACCTTCGGCGTGCGCCTCCGGAAGCTCGAATACGGCCCGGGACTTCCGGTGCCGCTCTTTGAGAAGGACGATTTCTCAGACACGCTCGCGCCCCTGAAGGAGGTCGCGGACGCCATCCGGGAGATGGCGGAGTGGTCCGAGCTCACGGTGGAGATGGGCCGTTTCTACGTGACGGAGTGCGGCTATTATCTCACGAAGGTCTGGGACGAAAAGACCGCCAACGGCACGAATTACGCGCTGGTCGACGGCGGCATGAACCACGTGAACTACCTGGGACAGATCATGGGCATGAAGGTGCCGGTGATCCGCCATCTGAAGGCGGAGGAGAACGAAGGCGCGGGGGAGACGAAGAACTGGGCCCTGTGCGGGTCTCTCTGCACCACGGCGGACGTGCTGGTGCGCAAGGCCCCCTTCACGGACCTTGCGATGGGAGACGTGCTGGTCTTCACCAACATCGGTGCCTACTCGGTGACCGAGGGCATCCACCTCTTCCTGAGCCGCACCATGCCGCGGATCCTGCTGCGGGAGGCGGACGGCACGGTCCGGATCGCGCGCGACTTTACGGAGACCCATCCGATCAACACCGTACAGTTCCGGTGAACTGCGATTCACGGCCCTCCGGCCGCAGACTCCGGATCATCCGCGCATCGCGCGTATGCTGCATCCGGGGTCTTTTTACAGAATCTTCACATTCGAAAGCGCTGCTTTTTCTTGACAAGAAGGCCGAAAACCTCTATATATGGATAAAGACAGCCGATTTTTTAAACGAAACAGCTGCATTTCTTACACGGAGGTATGACAATGGAGAAGCTGATCGAACTTCTGAGCGAGATTAAAGAAGACGTGGATTTTGAGACCTGCACGACCCTGATCGACGACGGGATCCTGGATTCCTTCGACATCCTGCAGATCATCAGCACGATCGACGACGAGTATGACATTTCCATCCCGGCAGCGGAGATCATTCCCGCGAACTTCAACAGCGCCGCGGCCCTGCTGGAGATGATTGAGAGACTCTCCGAAGAATAAAGCGCCTATGAACGATACGGAATTACAGAACGTTCGACGGATCCAGGAGAAGCTGCTGGAGATCCTGCTGTATTTTCAGGAATTCTGCGAAGCCCACGGGCTGTCCTTCACCCTGGCCGGAGGGACCCTTCTCGGAGCCGCCAGAAATGGGGGCTTCGTGCCATGGGACGATGACGCGGACGTCTTCATGCTCCGGGAGGACTACGAGAAGCTGGGGCCCTTGTGGGAGCAGTACGCCGACAGGGACCGCTACACGTATCTCCGCTCGGACGAGAAGATCAATATCCGCCACGCGGCGGCCGAGATCCGGGACAACCACACGACCTTCATCACCCGGCACAACGCGGACCTGGACATCCACCAGGGCCTCATGCTGGACGTGATCCCGCTGGACGACGTGGGCCACTCGAAGGCCCGCCGCTGCGCGCAGATGGCCGCCTCGATGGTCTACTGCTGCTTCAATTTCCAGCGGCTCCCGGAGCACAAGGGGAAGCTGACCGTGGCCGCGACCCGCGCCGGCCTTGCGCTGGTGCAGGATCCGAAGACCCGGTACCGCATCTGGAAGGGCGCGGAGCGGGACGTGATCCGGCTCGGAGATAAGGATTCGGGGCTTGTGGCCTCCTTCGGGGAGGGCGCGACCATCATGCGGCAGCGTTTTCCGCGGAAATGGTTCGAGAATCCGGTGTATCTTGATTTCGAAGGCCATCCGATGCCCTGCCCGGCGGACTACGACCGCTGGCTGACCGTCTCCTACGGAAATTATATGGAATTTCCGCCGGAAGAGGAGCAGGTGGCGCGGCACGACATCGTCTTTATGGATCTGGACCGGCCCTATACGGAATACCGGGGCATCTATTACTGTACAGACAGAACGTGAAACAAGAGACAGCGCCTGGAATACGGCGCTGTCTTTCGATACCGGAACCATCCGGGGAGGACTTATGCCGAAGCTGCTGAAAGAGGCGCTTTCCACGCGGAAGGCGCTGCAGAAGAAACCGAACATCGATCTCATCAAAGAGCTGTCCGATGAGGACGTCAAAGCTCTGCAGGGGGTCTTTCTGGAAATGCTCAAAGACCTCGACCGGGTGTGCGCGGAGCACCACATCACCTATATGGCGGCCGGCGGGACCGCGCTGGGAGCCGTGCGCCACGAAGGGTTCATTCCCTGGGACGACGACGTGGACATCCTGATGCCGCGGAAGGACCTCGACCGCTTCGTGGAGATCTTCGACGGGGCGATGGGAGAGAAGTACGGGCTGACTTCGCCGAACACGAAGTACATGCTCGAGAGCAACATTTCCGCGATCTATAAGAAGCACACCCGCAAGGTCAGCTTCGAGGCCTACAACACCCCCTACCCGAAGGGCATCCACGTGGACATCTTCGCGATCGAGACCGTGCCCATGAACCCGCTCGTCCGGCGGATCAAGGGGACCGTGGCCATGGGCCTGCAGTTCATCGCGGTCTCCACCCGCTTCTATCACTACCGGAGCGCGGAGAAGAAACGCTATTTCTACCAGAGCACGGCCGGAAAGATCAACTGGAACCTGCGCTGCGTCACCGGGGCCATGTTCTCCTTCCTGTCCTACGAGACCTGGGGAAATCTCTTCGACCGCTTCGTGCGGGGACCGAAGGAGAGCCGCCTGTGGGCGGTGCCCACCGATATCGGGCACTATTTCGGGCACATCATGCCCAAAAGCGTCTACTACCCCCCGAAGAAAATGAAATTCGAGGACATGGAGCTCTATGTGCCCCGCGACACCGACACCTATCTGAGGAACCAGTACGGCGATTACTGGACGATCCCGCCCGTGGAGGACCGGGAGAAGCACTATTCCGTGGAATTCAGCCTGTATTCGGAGGAAGAGTAAATGGGCTATCCGATCGACATCGTCATCCCCTGGGTGGACGGCTCCGATCCCGCCTGGCGGGCGGAGCGGGCGAAATACGATCCCTCGGCGACCTCGGACAACTCCGAGGAGCGCTTCCGGGACTGGGACACCTTCCGGTACTGGTTCCGCTGCATCGAGAAGAACGCGCCCTGGGTGCGGACCATCCACTTCGTGACCTGGGGACATCTCCCGGGGTGGCTCGATCCCTCCCATCCGAAGCTGCACATCGTGAATCACCGGGATTTTATTCCGGAGGAATACCTGCCGGCCTTCAGCTCGCACGTGATCGAGCTCAACATGCACCGGATCCCGGACCTTGCGGAGCATTTCCTCTATTTTAACGACGACGTGTTCCTTGTGCAGAAAGCAAAGCGGAGCGATTTCTTCCGGAACGGCCTTCCGGTGGATTCCGCGATCCTCGGCGTCATTAAAAATGCGGACACCGACAATTTCCTGCCCTACATCGAGCTGAATATGCTGGGGATCCTCAACCACCGCTTCGACAAGCGGGAGGTGGTGCGCAAAGCGCCCCTCAAATGGTTCCATCCCGCCTACGGGAAGGGTCTGCTCCTCAATCTCTATCTGTCGGCCTGGGGCATCTTCCCGGGGTTCCGGAACCTGCACACCGCCTACGCCTACCGGAAGTCGGTGCTCCGCGAGGTCTGGGAGGAGGCCGGGGAGGCGCTGGACGCCACCTGCCGCCACCGCTTCCGCAGCAAGGAGGACGTGAACCAGTATATTTTCCGCTACTGGCAGCTTGCGAAGGGCGAATTCGCCCCGGGAAGGCTGCGCAGCGCGTATCTGACGATCGGCCGCCCCGAGGAGAAGCGCCTCGCAGCGGTGCTGAACGACCCGAAGAAGCTTCTGGTCTGCCTCAACGACGACCCGATCGGCTTCGATTTCGAGGAGGAGCAGAAGTATCTTTGCGGGATCCT
>ONST01000142.1 GCA_900320575.1 uncultured Eubacteriales bacterium | reverse complement strand
TTTGTATTGCATAAAAGAAGCCGACCCATGATAATAGGAAGGGGAGGAATGCGACGATGAACTGCGAGGACTGCTCCTTTTACGTTTACGACGAAGAAGACGACGGCTGGTACTGCTCGGTCGATATGGACGAGGACGACTACGCCCACCTGCTGCTCGGACATTCCCGGGAGTGCCCCTACTACCGGCACGAGGACGAATACCAGATCGTCCGGCATCAGATGTAGTGGCCCCGCCTGCAGAAAAAGGAAGAGACACAGGAAATGGAACCGAATTCGATACCCGGAAAACAGAAGTGTGAGACCCTGAGGACCATCCGCCGGAAGATCGCCGGCGCCAATGACATCCCGTTCGAGACGGAAGACTGCACCTACGGGGGCCCCTGCCGCGGGACCTGCCCGAAATGCGACGAGGAGATCCGTTTCCTGGACCGTGCGCTCAAAGAAAAGCAGGCCCGCGGAGAGACGGTCGTACTGGAGGGTCTCGGAGAGGAAGCGCTCGCCCCGTACGGGACGGAAGCGCCGGAGATCGGACAGCCCTTCGGTTTTCACGAGGGTGCGGAACTCGATCCCGCGGAAGGACCGCTCGAGGGAAAGACCGCTTCTGATCCGCCCCGGCAGGAGGATCCCGGGGAGATCCCGCATCTTCTGGGGATGGTCTCCGCGCCGCCTTACCGTCCGCTGCCGGAAGAGCCGAAGCCCATGCTTGCGGGCGTGCCGGCCGATCCCGGCTGGATGCAGCGGCGCAAAGAAGAAGAAGAACAGAAGAAGCGCCGGATAAGGCGGAAGATCTTCTGGGCCGTGCTCGTTGCAGCCTCTGTTCTCTTCGCGCTCTGGCTGATCCTGTTCCGGTAAACGGATTCTCTGCCGCGCTTTCATGCGCGGCTTTCTGACGGAGGCCGGCAAATCGATGTTCCGGATCACGGATATTGACCGGCTGCGGATCCGCACGGACGGCTCCGGCATCCGCACGCTGATCGTAACACACGGCTGCCCGCTGCGCTGCCGCTACTGCGCCAATCCGCAGACCCGCAGCACCTCGCACCGTTTTCAGAAGTACACGGCAGCCGGGCTGTATGAGGAGATCATCCTCGACCGGCCGTATTTTCTCGCGTCCGGCGGCGGTGTGACCTTCGGCGGGGGAGAGCCTCTGCTGTACGCGGCAGACCTTCTGCGCTTCGCAGAGCTTGTCCGGGGAGAATTTACGCTCTTTGCCGAGACCTCTCTGGCGGTCCCGAAGAGAAAGCTGAAAGCCGCGGCCGCGTGCGTGGACCATTTTATCGTAGATATCAAGACGGCGGATGAGGAGCAGTATGCCGCCTATACCGGCGGGACGCTCTCTCTGGCGCTCCGGAATCTGGAATTTCTGCTGGAGACGGCCGGAAAAGAACGGATCACGGTGCGGATCCCGGAGATCCCGGGATACACCTCGCCGGAAGATCAGGAGCGGACGAAAGAGAAGCTGGAATCCATGGGACTTTCTCAGTTCGATCTGTTCCGTTACGTCGTTTTTGAAAAGGAAAGGACAGCAGATGACAGGATCTGAAAGAACGGTCGGGGAGCAGCCGGAACTGGTGTCTCTCATAGAAGGGGAGCCGCTCCTTATGAGCGGACGGCTCGTCCTCAGGAGGCTGGAACAGGCGGACGCGGACGCGCTCCGGGAGCTGACGGACGACCCGCTCGTATACCGGTATCTTCCGACCTTTCTCTATGAAAAGCAGGATCCGGATCTTTCTCACGTACTGGACGGGCTCTACGGGGAGTGTCTCCGGGAGTCCGTGATCCTCGGCATTTTCTGCGAGGGAACCTTCGCCGGGCTCATGGAACTCTACGGATACCGCCCGGAACTGCGCAAGATCTCGGTCGGCTACCGGCTCCTTACGCGTTTCTGGGGAAAGGGGATCGCGACGGAAGCTCTGCAGCTCGCCGTCCGCTATCTGTACGAAGAAGCCGGCATCGAGATCATCACCGCGAGCACCATGGTGGAGAACCGGGCGTCCGCGAACGTCCTGCGGAAGAACGGCTTTACGCTGGTGGTCTCCGGCATCGGCGAGGACTGGGGCTACGAAGAACCGACCATTTCCGATAAATGGATCCGCTGATCCTCTCCGCTTGACGAGATCCCTCCGCATGTGATACAACTGCAACCGAAGACCTGTGAAAGGAGCGGCTTCCGGCGATCCCGCCGCTGCCGCAATGGAATAGAAGATGATATCGATGAAACTGTTCGCGCTTGCTCTGTTTGTCCTGATGTATGTCCTGATGATCACGAAGCCCGCCCACCGGCCGCTCTATGCGCTCGGCGTGGCCGTGATCTACCTGCTGACCGGGGTCCTGCCGGTCCGCGAACTGTTCGGCACCATCAACTGGAACGTCCTGATGATGATCTCCGGCACCATGATCATCGTGGATTTCTTCATCGAATCCCGGATGCCCAATCTTCTGGCGGACATCCTGCTGGAAAAGTCCAAAAATGTGATGTGGGTCACGATCTACATGTCCCTCTTCGCGGGCATCATCAGCGCCTTTATCGACAATGTGGCGACGGTGCTGATGGTGGCGCCGGTGGGGCTGGCCATCTGCCGGAAGCTGAAAATCAATCCGGTGGGGATGATCCTGTCCATCGCCGTCTCCTCCAATCTGCAGGGCGCGGCGACCCTCGTGGGAGACACCACCTCCATCATGCTCGGCGACTACGCCAACATGAACTTCATGAATTTCTTCTGGATGCTGGGACGGCCCGGGATCTTCTTCGCCGTGGAGCTCGGCGCCCTGGCGACGGTCCCGATCATGATGGTCCTCTTCCGGAAGGACAAAGAGCCCGTGGATTCGAAGGAACGGACGAAGGTGGAGGACTATGTGCCCACGGCCATGCTGCTGCTGATGGTGCTGGCCCTGATCTGCGCCTCCTTTATCCCGGACACGCCCTCCGTGATCAACGGCGTCATCTGCTGCGTCCTCGCAGTCGTCACTATCGCCCTGGATCTCCTGAAGAACCGCTCCGGAAAGGGCGCGCTCCGGGCCGTAAAGAACCTGGATCTCGAGACGCTCCTTCTTCTGACCGGCCTCTTCGTAGTCATCGGCGGCATCACCGAGGCGGGCATTATCGACGATTTCGCGGGCTTCATCGCGAAGGCCGGCGGAAAGAACCTCTTCCTGCTCTACACGATCATCGTCTGGGGCTCGGTGCTGATCTCCGCGTTCGTCGACAATATTCCCTACGTGGCCACGATGCTCCCGGTGCTGACCGCGGTCACGCGGACGCTGGGCGTCGAACCGTATCTGCTGTATTTCGGCCTGCTGACCGGCGCGACGCTGGGCGGGAATCTCACCCCCATCGGGGCTTCCGCCAATATCGCGGCGGTGGGCCTGCTCCGCAAAGAGGGGCACGAGGTCGCCTTCCGCGATTTCATGCGCATCGGCGTGCCCTTTACGCTGACCGCCGTGCTCGTCGGCTATCTCTATATCTGGTTCGTCTGGGCGTAAGGATCTTCCTTACGCCTTTTTTATTTTCCGGTCATAGGTGAGGAGGCCGTTGATCTCCTCCTCGATATCCGAGACCTGGGTGTAGACCGCGCCTGCAAGTCCCTGCTCCCGCAGAGAGAGGATCTCCTCCATCAGCGCGTGAAATTCCTCCGCGAAATGCTCCGGCTCCGAGGTCCGGTAGCCGTAGGTCGCTTTCGCCGCCAGATGCTCCGGAACGGCGCAGGTGATCCCGCCGTACTCCGAGATCACGAACGGCCGCCCGCGGCGGTCTTTTTTTGCGCGCAGCTTCCGGAAATAGTTGTGCTCGCCCGCGATATCTCCCGCGCCCTGGTCGAACCAGCCGCTCGCGTGGTCGACGGGACGCGCCGGATCCGCAGCCCGGACCGCTTCCGCCAGGCGCTCCGCATCGAACTGGCCCCAGCCCTCGTTGAAAATGACCCACATTCCGATGCAGGGCACGCCCTGAAGATGGCGCACCATCGCAAGCAGCTGCTGCTCGTAGCGCAGCCGCTCCTTCCGGTCGGTCCTCGAAAGAAGCCGGTAATGCCGGTCGGAGACCAGTTTTCCGGCCGCGGGCACGCCGGTGGGCAGATAGGTGCACAGAAAAGCCGGTATCGGCCCTCCGCCGTTGACCATGTCCTGCCAGACGGTCATTCCCAGGCGGTCGCAGTGATAGTACCAGCGGAGCGGTTCGATCTTGACGTGCTTCCGCAGCATATTGAAGCCGGTCTCCTTCATGCTGCGGATATCGAAGACCATCGCCTCGTCGGACGGGGCGGTCATCAGGCTCTCCGGCCAGTATCCCTGGTCCAGGACTCCGTGGAAGAAATACGGTTCCCCGTTCAGGGTCAGGCAGGGACGCCCCTCCCCGTCTTCCCCGCAGCCGAAAGTCCGCAGCGCGAAGTACCCGCGCACCTCGTCCGCTCCCAGGCAGAGCCGCACAGGGTAAAGGAACGGCGTTTCGGGACTCCACTTCTGCACCTCCGGCACCGGAATGCGGAGCCCGCACCGGCCGGAACCGTCGAAAACGGTCTTCGCCAGCGGGCGGACGAGCAGGCAGTCGTCCGGAGAGAATGCCGCCTCCCCTTCGGTAAAAAGCCTCGGCCTGCCGATCTCGAGCTGGCCGCCCTCCGGCGCGTTCATCCGGATGCGGATCTCTGCCCCGGTCAGATCCGGAAGCGGAAGGACCGTCAGCTCCTCGATGTAGTGCTCCGGCACCCATTCCAGCCATACGCTCTGCCAGATGCCGCTCTGAGGCGTGTAGAACATGCCTCCGCGGGCCATTTTCTGCTTGCCCCGGCAGGCCGCACCTTTGTCCGTGTCGTCCAGGACCCGGACAAGCAGTTCATTTTCCCCTTTCCGCGCGAAGCCGGTCAGGTCAAAGGTAAAGGGCAGGTATCCCCCGCGATGCCTCCCGAGACGCTTCCGGTTGAGCCAGACGGTGCAGCGCTCATCCACGGCCCCGAAGTGCAGCAGAAGATGCCCCGGTCCGGGCGCTTCCGGGAGACGGATCACCTTCCGGTACCAGAGCGCCTCATCGGAGGTGAGCACGTGTCCGGCGCCGGAGCGGGCGCACTCCGGCGAAAAGGGCACCAGAATGCGCCCTCCGGCCTTTTCGAAGAACTGCTTCCGGCCGGTGACGGCATATTCCCACCATCCGTTCAGACAGTGCCAGCTGTTCCGCCTCATCTGCGGCCGCGGATACTCCGGGAGCGGGATCTCCTTGCCGTCGTCCGCCGCCTCGCTCCAGACAGTGGTAAGAGGCACAAGCGCGCTCTCCTCCTTCTTCCGAAAGCCTGCCTCCAGCGCATCTTTGATTCTCATAGCCGTCCTTTCCGCCGGACACTCCGGCTGCTCCTTGTTCTTTCTTCTATTTTCCCATGAAGACGTGCCCGTATGCAAGACAAAATCCGCCCCGTCTCCGCTTCACAATTCCCTGTATTTCCTGTAAAATAGAGAAGAGGAGGTGCATGAAAATGGCAAAATATGTGATGGCCCTCGACGCGGGCACAACGAGCAACCGCTGCATCCTGTTCAACGCAAAGGGAGACATGTGCGCCGTGGCGCAGAAGGAGTTTACCCAGTATTTCCCGCAGCCGGGCTGGGTGGAGCACGACGCCAGTGAGATCTGGCAGACGCAGCTTTCCGTCGCCCGGGAAGCCATGCAAAAAGCCGGCGCCTCCGCGGAGGACATCGCAGCCATCGGCATCACGAACCAGCGGGAGACCGTCGTCGTCTGGGACCGCGCGACCGGCCAGCCGGTCTGCCCCGCTATCGTCTGGCAGTGCCGGCGCACCGCGGATTTCGCGGAACAGATGAAGCAGGAAGTCCCGGGGATCGTGGAGCTCTTCCAGAAGAAGACCGGGCTCAAGTTCGACCCCTATTTCTCCGGCACCAAGATCCGCTGGATCCTCGATCACGTGGAAGGCGCGCGGGAGAAGGCTGAGCGGGGCGAACTCTGCTTCGGCACCGTGGACAGCTGGCTGATCTACAAGCTGACCAAGGGCCGCGTGCACGTGACGGACTGCTCCAATGCCTCCCGCACCTTGCTCTACAACATCAGCGAGCTGAAATGGGACGAGGAACTCTGCGGCCTCCTCAAGATTCCCATGAGCATGCTTCCGGAGGTGAAGCCCTCCAGCTGCATTTACGGAGAATCGGACCCTGAATTCTTCGGCGGCCCGGTGAAGATCGCCGGAGCGGCCGGAGACCAGCAGGCCGCGCTTTTCGGCCAGGCCTGCTTTGCGGAAGGCGACGTGAAAAATACCTACGGCACCGGCTGCTTCATGCTGATGAACACCGGGAAAAAACCGGTCTTCTCGAAGAACAACCTGCTGACCACCATCGCCTGGGGCCTCGACGGAAAGGTCACCTACGCCCTCGAGGGCTCCGTCTTCGTGGCGGGAGCGGCGATCCAGTGGCTGCGCGACGAACTGAAGATCGTGGACAGCGCGCCTGACACCGAATATTTCGCGACCCGCGTCCCGGACACCAACGGCTGCTACGTCGTCCCGGCGTTCACCGGGCTCGGCGCGCCCTACTGGGATCCCTATGCGAGAGGAGCGATCACCGGCCTCACCCGCGGCGTCAACAAATATCATATTATCCGTGCGACCCTCGAGTCCCTGGCTTTCCAGACCAGCGACGTCCTGCACTCGATGGAACTGGACGCCATGCGTCCCCTGACCTCGCTCAAGGTGGACGGAGGCGCCTCGAAAAATAATTTCCTGCTCCAGTTCCAGGCAGACCTCATCGACGCCGTCGTGCGCCGTCCCTGCTGCGTGGAGACCACGGCCCTGGGCGCAGCCTTCCTGGCAGGACTCGCCGCCGGCTTCTGGTCCGGAAAGGAAGAGATCCTCGCCAACTGGGCCGTCGACCGGGAATTTGTCCCGCAGATGACGGAGGAGGACCGCAAAGAGCGGCTGCACGGATGGGAGAAGGCCGTCGCCTCCACCCGCGGCTGGGCAAAGGACTGAAGAGTTCTCCTGTGCCTGCCCCTTTCTTGACACGCGGTTTCGAAACGTGTAGACTAGGAGAAGATCCGGGTGCGCGCATCCGGCTGCTGCTTACCGGCAGAAGAAACTATGATATAAGAGGGACTTGTCATGACAACTGCAAATAAACTGACGCTTGTTCGTATGGCCCTGATCCCGGTCTTCCTCGGCGTGCTCTACGCCGGATTCCCGGGCTCCACCTACGTGGCGCTGGCGGTCTTTATCATCGCCTCGCTGACCGATATGCTGGACGGCTACATCGCCCGCCACTACAACCAGATCACGAATTTCGGCAAATTCATGGATCCGCTGGCGGACAAGGTGCTGGTAATGGCGGCCATGTGCTGGTTCGTGGAATGCGGCAAGATGCCCGGCTGGGTTCTGGCCATTGTGCTTCTCCGGGAATTCGCGGTCTCCGGCATGCGCCTGGTGGCCGTAGAGCAGGGACGCGTGATCGCGGCCGCCTGGTCCGGCAAGATCAAGACCGCCTCCACGATGGTCTGCCTGTGTCTGATGATGATCGACATCCCCGGATGGCTCGTCACCGCCTGCTGCGTGATCATCGTAGTCACCACCGTCTACTCCGGCATCGAGTACTTCGTGAAGAACCGGGACGTCTTCCAGAACGTCCGGTAACGCGCATTTCCGCGAATCGTTCTGTATGAAAACGGGACCTGTCCGAACGACAGGTCCCGTTTGCTGTGTGCTCCGGCCGGCGTGCCCTGCAGCAGCGCGCCCTGTACAGATGCGGCCATCCGATCCCGTTTTTTCCTTCACCGCTGCTCCCACCATTTCCGGGTGACGCCCCGGGAATACTCGTCAAAATGCAGCAGGTCTTCATTTTCCAGACCCTGCTCCGCTGCCCACTCCGACACATTGAGGCGCGTATACCGGTAGGAGACCCTGCCCCGGTCGTAGCGGATCTGCCCGTAATAGTGCGGATAGATCGCCAGCGACGAGGTCACGTATTCGGTGATCCCGTCCTCCTCGCGGCGGCTCTGGTAGTGGAGATGTCCGCTGAAGACCGTCTGCACACCGTATTCGGAAAACAGCTCCTGCAGTTCCTCCGCTCTGTCGGTCACGCTCAGGGCCTCGTCATCTCCATCATGGACGAACAGCGGCTCATGCAGCACCGCGATCACCGTCCGGTCCTCCTCTTCGGCCAGCTCCAGCGCCTCTTCGGCCCAGGAGAGCGTCTCCTCCGAGATCCGGTCCTCCTCTTCCTGCGCGTTCGCGTCGATGCTAAGAACGGCCAGCTCCTCGTTTACCTCATAAAGATAGCTGAAGGAATCGTCACAGACGGAGAGAGCCGATTCCGGGCCGAAGCGGTCATAGAGCTCCCGGAAGTCCTCCGGATCCGCCTCCTCGGTCCGCTCAAATCCGTCCTCGTCGGAATAGGAACGCGCCTCGTAGTAGCCGACGTCGTGGTTCCCCGGGATCACGATCACCGGGATCCCCGCGTCCTCGATCCGCTCCAGCTTTTCGATCAGATCCAGATGACTTAAATATTCCGCGAAAAAGGTCAGATCCCCGCCGAGGATCACCAGGTCCGGCTGCTCCTTCTCCATGCGGTCGCAGAAGGCCTCCATGATCTCGTCGATATAGACCATGACCTTCGGCCCCTTGGAGAGGGAGAATTCCTGAAAGCGCTCACCGTTGTCCGTCAGCTGCTGCGACAGATAGTGCATGTCCGAAGCGTAAACGATATCCAGGGCATACGGAGAAGGCCGGAGATCCTCAAAGATCTCCGGCCGTTCGTGATAGAGATAGGCGATCCCCAGAAAAACCAGGATCAGGAACAGTACGATACGAATCCGCTGTTTCATAAATACCTTTTACCGGAAAAAACGGAATCTTCCGTCAGTCCTCCCGCTTCTTCCCCCAGAAGAACAGGGCGACGGTCCCCGGGCCCGTGTGGCTGCCGATGGTGGTGCCGATGCTGTAGATCTCCACCTTTCCATTAAGGTTCGGGAAACGCTCCTCCACAAGATCCGCCACGGCCCGGGCGTCCTCATAGCAGTCGGAATTGGAGATGTAGCACTTTCCGCTGTAGGAGGTACCGCCCTCGGCGAAGGTCTCCATACGGCTGACGATCTCTTTGATGACCTTCTTCTTGGTGCGGATCTTATCCCGCGGGATCAGGCGTCCCTCAAAATCCACATTGAGCAGGGGGCAGATATTGAGGATCTGTCCGAAGAAACCGGCCACCTTGGAGACGCGGCCTCCGCGGATGAGATAGGTCAGATCCGAGGTGAAGAACCAGTGATGCAGCTCCAGCTTGTGGGCCTCCGCCCAGTCCCGGAGCTCGATAACGCCCATTCCCGCGTCCCGGAGATCCGCCAGCTTATCGATCAGCAGGCCGTAGCCCGAAGAGGCCGCCAGGGAATCCACCACGTAGACGTGATTGTCCGGGTATTTCTCCTTAAGCGAAGATGCAGCGATGCGGGCAGAATTCACGGTCCCGGAGATGCCGGAGCTTAAGGTAAGGTGCAGCACGTCCTTTCCTTCCTTCAGGAAGGACTCGAAATACTCCTCGTATTCCCCGACGCCGACCTGGGAAGTCCGGGTCATGGCCCCGTCCTTCATTCTCTGATAAAACTCCGGAAAGGGAATGGAGACCCCCAGATCGTCCGGATAGGTCTCTCCGTCAATTTCAAAATGGAAACAGATATACGGGATTCCCCGGCTCTCGAAATGTTCTTTCGTCAGATCTGCCGTGGAACATGCACTGAGAATATAGTCAGCCACGTTTTGACCTCCCTGTAAAGTAGTATTAAAAACCATCTGATACAGTTACTATTATACACATTCAGAGGAGTTTGTCACTACCATTTTCTCAGGGAAGGATAAGCCCCACTTTCTTCTTGACCTTGGTCAGGGTCCGCTGCGAGATCCTCTCCGCGGTTTCCGCCCCTCTGGCGAACAGCCCGTCGAGATAGGCCTTCTCGCCAGCCAGGCGCTTGAACTCGTCGCGGATCGGCTGCAGCTCATCCGCGACCGCTCCGCCGACCGCCTTCTTGAAGTCGCCGTAGCCGTGGCCGCGGAACTCCTGCTCGATCTCGTCGAAGCTCTGGCCGGTCATCACCGAGTAGATGGTCATCAGGTTGTTGACACCGTCCTTGCCCTCGCGGTAGACCACTTCGGTCTCGCTGTCCGTGACGGCCCGCTTGAACTTGTTCATGATCACGTTCGGCTCGTCCAGGATGGAAATGAAGCCGTTCGGATTCTCGTCGGACTTGGACATCTTCTTCGTCGGATCCGCAAGGGACATCACCCGTGCGCCGGCCTTCGGAATGTAGGCGTCCGGGATCTTAAAGACCTCGCCGTAAATGCGGTTGAAGCGCTCCGCGATGTCGCGGGTATACTCCAGATGCTGCTTCTGATCCGCGCCCACCGGCACGTAATCCGCCTGATAGAGCAGGATATCGCCCGCCATCAGCACCGGATAGGTAAAGAGCCCCGCGTTGATGTTATCGGCGTGCTTCGCGGACTTGTCCTTGAACTGCGTCATTCTGCCCAGATCACCGAAGAGGGCGTTGCAGCACAGGATCCAGTTCAGCTCCGCGTGAGCGCGCACATGGCTCTGGATGAAGACCAGGCTCTTCTCCGGATCGATGCCGCAGGCCAGCAGCAGGGCGAAGGCCTCCCGGGTGCGCTTCCTGAGCTCGGCGGGATCCTGCCGCACCGTCAGCGCGTGCAGATCCGCGATAAAGTACGCGCAGTCGTAGTCCTCCTGCATCTGCTTCCAGTTGCGGATCGCCCCGATGTAATTGCCCAGCGTAAAGACGCCTGTGGGCTGGATCCCGCTCAGGATCCGCTTTTTTCTCTCCTGTTTTGCTTCTTCCACGATCGTTCCTCCGGTCTTGTTTTATTGTTTGCGCCATTCCCGCCTATCCGTATCGAATTTATATAGGAAGAAATGCCCGTTTTTCGTCTGCCCCCTATCATAGCGCATTTTCTACGGTTCGTAAATTCTTTTTTCCCGCCGGAACAGGCGATTGACAGGTGCGCGCAGTTTTTTTATGATAGGAACATGAGTCAAAAACATTCTTTTCAGGCGGTGGATATGACCGTCGGCGAGCCCTGGAAACAGATCCTCGTTTTTACCCTTCCCATGCTTCTGGGAAATATCGCGCAGCAGCTCTACAGTACCGTCGACAGCATCGTCGTCGGAAAATACGTGGGCGACAACGCGCTGGCTGCGGTCGGCTCCGCTTCGCCGATCCTCAATCTGCTGCTGGTCCTCTTCATCGGGATCAGTATCGGCGCCAGCATCATGTGCGCCCAGTATCTCGGCGCCCGCAACCGTACCGCGCTTTCCTACGCTGTGGGGAACTGCATTCTTCTCACGGTGATCGCCTCCGCGGTCATGACAGTGGCGGGGATCCTCCTCGCGCGGCCAATGCTGGTGCTGCTCGGCACCCCGGAGAGTATCCTCGACTGGTGCACCTCCTACCTGTGCATCCTCTTCCTCGGGAGTCTGGGGTCCGGCCTCTACAATATCTTAAGCGGCGTGCTCCGGGGCCTCGGGGATTCCGTCTCTGCCCTCATTTATCTGATCGTCGCCTCCCTGCTCAACATCGTCCTCGATATCTTCTTCGTGGCGAATCTCGGGCTGGGCGTGGCCGGCGTCGCCTGGGCCACGATCATCGCGCAGGCGGTCTCGGCGGTCCTGTGCATCCTGCGGCTCGCCCGGATGAAGGATATGTTCGACTTCCACATTTCCTATATGAAATGGAAGGATCCCTATGCTCCCGGCATCATCCGCCTGGGCCTGCCCTCCGGCATCACACAGGCCATTTTCTCGATGTCCATGATCCTCGTGCAGTCCCTGACCAACAGCTTCGGAGAGCAGCTGATCGCGGCCAACGTCATCGTCATGCGCGTGGACGGCTTCGCGATGCTCCCGAACTTCTCCTTCGGGACCGCGCTCACGACCTACGCCGGTCAGAACATCGGCGCGGGAAACGAGGAGCGGGTCGTAAAGGGCGCTCGCCAGGGACTGCTTCTCTCCGTGATCTTCTCCGCCTCCATCACCGCTCTCATCCTGATCTTCGGAAAATATCTGATGGGGATCTTCACGGATACGGCGGAGCTGGCGACCTTAAGCATGCGCATGATGCGGATCCTCGCCGTCGGATACATCGCCATGGCGGTCATCCAGGCCCTCTCCGGGATCATGCGCGGCGCGGGAGACACCGTCACGCCCATGTGGATCTCGATCGTCCAGACCTTCTGCCTTCGGATGCCCCTGGCCTACCTTCTGTGCTACCTCACCCGCTCGCCGGAGTATCCCCACGGACGGCCGGAGATGCTCTTTGTCTCCATGCTGACCGCCTGGTGCCTGGGAGCGGCCGCCACGACCTTCTTCTACCGCCTCGGAAGATGGAAGGGAAAGGGCATAGCCGGATCGAATTCATAGGCGGAATGCGGGAAATCCGCGGAATAATTTGACGAAATCCGGATTCTATTGTAAGAT
>ONST01000049.1 GCA_900320575.1 uncultured Eubacteriales bacterium | reverse complement strand
GAGCTACGGATCCATCAGCTACAACGCCCACGCGTCTCTGGCGCGCGCCGCAAAAGAACTCGGTATTCTCTACAACACCGGAGAGGGCGGACTGCACGAGGATTTTTATGCCTACGGCGCGAATACGGTCGTGCAGGTCGCGAGCGGAAGATTCGGCGTACACGAACGGTACCTCGAGGCGGGCGCGGCCATTGAGATCAAGATGGGGCAGGGAGCAAAACCCGGGATCGGAGGGCACCTTCCGGGCGCCAAGATCGTCGGCGACGTTTCCAGGACACGCATGATTCCGGAAGGGTCAGACGCCATTTCTCCGGCTCCGCATCATGATATTTATTCGATCGAAGATCTGCGCCAGCTGGTCTACTCCCTGAAAGAAGCGACGGATTATCAGAAGCCTGTGATTGTCAAGGTCGCGGCGGTCCACAATATCGCGGCGATCGCGAGCGGGATCGCGCGCAGCGGAGCGGACATTATCGCGATCGACGGGTTCCGCGGGGGCACAGGCGCCGCGCCTACCAGGATCCGGGACAACGTGGGAATTCCCATTGAGCTGGCCCTGGCAGCGGTAGATCAGAGACTTCGGGACGAGGGGATCCGCAACCGGGTCTGCCTGGTGGCGGGCGGATCTGTCCGCAGCGCCGCCGACGTGATCAAGGCGGTCGCGCTCGGAGCCGACGCCTGTTACATCGCGACAGCCGCGCTGCTTGCTCTCGGCTGCCATCTCTGCCGGACCTGCCAGAGCGGCAGGTGCAACTGGGGGATCGCGACGCAGAATCCGGAGCTCGTCCGGCGATTGAATCCGGAGATCGGAAGCGCCCGGCTCGTCAATCTGATGACTGCCTGGCGGCGCGAGATCATGGAGATCATGGGCGGAATGGGAATCAATTCGATCGAGGCGCTCCGCGGAAACCGCCTGATGCTCCGCGGCGTGGGGCTCAATGAGACCGAGCTGCGGATCCTGGGCATTGCCCATGCGGGGGATTAACGATATGAAACGGGTCTATGTGAATGAAGAATGGTGTCTGGGCTGCCATCTGTGTGAATACAACTGCGCATTTGCCAATTCCGGGCTTTCCGATATGGCGCTCGCCCTGAAGGGGAAGCCGGTCTATCCGCGGATCCACGTTGAGGGCGATGAAAAGATATCCTATGCGGTCTCCTGCAGGCATTGCGAGGACCCGCTCTGCGTCAAAAGCTGTATCGCAGGCGCCCTCCGCCGGGAAGACGGCGTGATCCGGATCGACCGGGAGCGCTGCGTCTCTTGCTGTACCTGTGTCCTCGTGTGCCCTTATGGGGCGCTTGCGCCGGGAGAGAACGGCGTGATGCAGAAATGCGAGCTCTGTCTCACAAATGCCTGCGGAGAACCCGCGTGCGTGCGGGGATGTCCGAACCGGGCGATCGTCTATGAGGAGCGGGAGGAAGCGGTATGAAGCACTACGTCATCGTCGGCAACGGAACAGCCGCCGCCGGCTGTATCGAGGGGATCCGGAGCAGAGATCCGTCCGGAACGGTCACCGTGATTTCCGAAGAACGGCATCCGGTCTACTGCAGGCCGCTCATTTCCTACCTGCTGGAGGGAAAAACGCAGCTCTCCCGCATGGGATACCGCAGCGGTGATTTTTACGAACGCATGGACTGTACGGTCCTGTACGGGCGGAGAGCGGTCCGGATTCATCCGGACGAAAAACAGGTCGGGCTGGACGACGGGACCGCCGTTCCATACAGTGAACTGTGCCTGGCGGCAGGTTCTGCTCCGTTCGTCCCGCCTTTTGAAGGACTGGAGTCGGTCCGGAACGCATACTCCTTCATGACGCTTGACGATGCGCTCCGGCTTGATAAGGCGCTGCGTCCGGACAGCCGCGTCCTGATCATGGGGGCGGGACTGATCGGCCTGAAATGCGCGGAGGGAATTGCCGCGCGCGCCGGCAGCGTTACGGTATGCGACCTCGCGGACCGCGTCCTCTCCAGTATCCTGGACGCGGAGAGCGCAGCGATGATGCAGAAGCACCTGGAGGCTCACGGCATCCGCTTTTTCCTGAAGGACAGTGCGGTACGGTTCGGGGAAAATACGGCCGTCATGAGAAGCGGGGCGGTGATCCCGTTCGATCTGCTGGTGCTTGCGGTCGGCGTCCGCCCCAATGCCGCCCTGATGCGGGAGATCGGAGGCGGAACCGGACGGGGGATCCTTGTCGACGGACAGATGAAGACGTCCGTGGAGCACATTTTCGCTGCGGGAGACTGCACGGAAAGCTTCGACCTTTCGAGCGGGAAGCGGAGAGTGATGGCGATCCTTCCGAATGCTTACCTGCAGGGCCATGCGGCCGGCGTCAATATGGCAGGAGGCTGTGAGACCTTTGACCGGGCCATTCCGATGAATTCGATCGGGTTTTTCGGGCTTCACGCAATGACGGCCGGTTCCTGCGAGGGAACGTGCTATGAAGAAAAAACGGACGGGACCCTGAAGCGGCTGTTCCAAAAAGACGGCCTGCTGAAAGGGTTTCTGCTGATCGGCTGCGG
>ONST01000034.1 GCA_900320575.1 uncultured Eubacteriales bacterium | reverse complement strand
TCTTATTGTTCTTCCTTCTCCGGAGCCGCGTCGAAGAGCGCGTCCACGAAGTCGTCGGCGTTGAATTTCTGCAGATCGTCGATCCGTTCCCCCACACCGATGAACTTGACCGGGATCGCGAGCTCCGACTGGATCGCCACCGCGATGCCTCCGCGCGGCGTCCCGTCCAGCTTCGTGAGAATAATGCCGCTGACGTTGGCGACCTCTGCAAATTCTTTCGCCTGGGACAGCGCGTTCTGCCCGGTGGCTCCGTCCAGCACCAGAAGGGTCTCCTGGTACGCCTCCGGCCAGGTCTTCTCCAGGATGCTGTAGATCTTGTGCAGCTCATTCATCAGGTTCTTCTTGTTGTGAAGACGTCCCGCGGTGTCGATGATCAGCATCTCCGCGTTCCGGGCCTTCGCGGCCGCCACCGCGTCGTAGACGACAGAACCGGGATCCGCCCCGTCCTGTCCGCTGATCAGCTGCACACCGGCCCGGTTCGCCCATTCCGCCAGCTGCTCGTTGGCCGCCGCGCGGTAGGTGTCCGCTGCGGCGATGATCACACGCTTATTCTGCAGGCGGTAGAGAGACGCCAGCTTGCCCACGGAGGTGGTCTTGCCGACCCCGTTGACGCCGATCACCAGAATGACGGACTTACGGTTCTCAAATTCGTAATCCGCCTCATAGGTGCGCATGGCGTCCTTGATGCTGTTCATCAGCACCTTTTTGCACTGGGCCGGGTTCTTCACCTTGTTCTGGGCGACCTTCTCGTGCAGATCGTCGAGGATCTCCTCCGTGGTCCGCACCCCGATGTCTCCGGAGACCATGACCTCCTCCAGATCCTCGAAGAACTCGTCGTCGATCTCCTCATAGGCGGCAAATACGTTGTTCAGGTTCTCTACGATGCCGCTGCGGGTCCTGGTAAGGCCCTGCTTCAGTCTGTCGAAAAATCCCATCCGGGACCTCCTTTCTGCGGATGCCTACGCATCCAGCTTCTCCTCGATCAGGTTCACGGAGATCAGCGTGGAAACGCCCTTCTCCTGCATGGTGATTCCGTAGAGCCGGTCCGCGGCAGTCATCGTGCCGCGCCGGTGGGTGATGACGATGAACTGGGTGTTCTTCGTCAGCTTGTGCAGATAATTCGAAAAACGGGAAACGTTGCTGTCGTCGAGCGCCGCCTCGATCTCATCCAGCAGACAGAAGGGCGACGGCTTCAGGTTCTGGATCGCGAACAGCAGGGCGATCGCCGTCAGCGACTTCTCGCCGCCGGACAGCTGCATCATATTCTGCAGCTTCTTCCCGGGCGGATGGGCGATAATGGAAATGCCCGCCTCCAGCACGTCGGCCTCGGGATCCAGCTCCAGACTGCCGTGTCCTCCGCCGAACAGCTCCCGGAAGGCCCGGTCGAACTCGGTCTGGATCGCCGAGAACTTCTCGCGGAACTGCTTCCGCATCCCGTTGTCGAGCTCGGTGATGATCCCGGTGAGCGTCTCCTCGGACTTCACCAGATCCTCGTGCTGCGCAGCCAGGAAGGTGTGGCGCTCCAGCAGGTTCTTATAATCCTCGATGGCGTTGACGTTGACCGGTCCCAGCGCACGGATTCCCTCTTTCAGAGAAGAGATCTCTTTCTTCATGCCTCTGCGGTCAGTAAATTGCGGATTCTTTCTTGCCTCTGCCTCGCTTGGCGTCAGCTCGTACTCCTCCCAGAGATAGGCTGCCTGTTCTTCCTTCGCCTCTTCCAGCTTCTCTCTCTGGCTCTCCAGACGGAAGCACTCCTTATCGAGACGGGAAATGCGCTGGGAGAGCTCGTCACGCCGGTCAAAAAAGCTCTTGTGCTGACCGGAAAGGACCTTCTTGTCCTCGCGGAGCTTCTCCTGCTCCTCTTCACAGGCGGCCGCCTGCTGCTCGGATGCCCTGATCCCGGCGAGGATCTCCGCGATCTGCGCCTCTTTTTCGCGGATCTCGGCTGCGCCGCCCACCGAAGCCGCGGCCACGGAATCATCTTCCTCCTGAAGGCGCGCGATCTCTCCTTCGATACGGGAAATGTCGCTCTCGGTGAAGTTCTTCTTCTCCGCGTAGGCGGCATATTCCACACGCACCTGTTCGAGAGCGGCAGCGCTCTGATCGCGCTGCTCCTGAAGACGCGAGGCGTGCTCTTCCATTTCCCCGGTCTTCTTCTGGATCTCCTCTTCGGCCGCTTCGGACGCATTCAGCTCCGAAAGGATCGCGCGGCTGTTTTCCTCCACCTCGCCGATCTGCCGGTCGATGTCGGCATTTTCCTTTTCCAGAGAGTTCCGGCTGATCCGGCTGACGGACAGCTGCTCCTCCGCCTGTTTTCTGGACAGCTGCAGGGTATTGAGCTGCAGCATGAAGCGGTGCATCTCGCCGTTGATCTCCGTCTGCTGATCGCGCACCTGGTTGCGGGCTTTTTTCTGCTCCTCGATGCGGACCTTCAGGGCCTCGCTCTCGGTGCGGAGGTTCTTGACCGCCACCTCCAGTTCCTCGATCTCCCGCTTTCTGCCCAGCAGGTTGTCGGTATTGCGGAAGGCGCCGCCGGTGATGGAGCCGCCGGGGGAGAAGGACTCGCCCTGCAGCGTCACCATATAGATGCTGTGATGATATTTTCTTCCGATACGGATCGCGTGATCGATATCCGAGACTACGAGCGTCCGCCCCAGGAGATACTGCTTCAGTACCGCATATTCGGGAGCGGTATCCGCAAGATCCGCGGCCACGCCGATGACGCCCTCCTCGCGGAGCGCCCGCTCATTGTCGAAGCTGCGGCCCCGAAGCGAGGTGAGCGGCAGGAACGTGCAGCGCCCGAGCCGGTTAGCCTTCAGGTACTCGATCATGTACTTGGCCGTGGCTTCGTTGTCGGTGACGATGTTGCGGAGGCTGCCGCCCAGAGCGGTCTCAATGGCGACCTCGTACTGCTCCGGCACGTCGATCAGGTCCGCGACGACGCCGCGGATCCCCGGATTGCGCTTTTTCTGCTCCATGACGCGGCGGATGCCGTTGCCGTAGCCGTCGTAGCTCTCTGCCATGGCCTTCAGGGAGTCCCTGCGGGACGAATCCTGATGATAGGAGGCCAGCACCTGGTCGAGGCGCTGCTCGTCTTTGGCGATATCCGCCTGGAAGGCTTTGATCTTCGCTTCCGCCTCATCGAACGCGTCCTGCCGGGAATGGATCTCGTCCGCGACGCGCTTCATTTCCCCGCTGCACTCGGCGAGGGTCTTCTCGGCTGCTGCCTCCTCCTCGCGAAGACGGAGGAGCCTTCCGCCGATCTCGGACTTGCGGATGCCCATCTGCTCCCGCATGGTATCGTAGCGCTGGATCCGGCCTTTGACGGAGGCGCGGCTGTTC
>ONST01000070.1 GCA_900320575.1 uncultured Eubacteriales bacterium | reverse complement strand
GATGCAGACGAGCACCAGAACGAGCTGCTTCCAGTAAGGCAAAAGATACGAGAAAATGCGCCTGAGCAGCGCGCCTGTCACCTTCGGCCGGTTGGCCAGTTCTTCTTCGGTCAGATAGTTCCGTCCGCCGTGCGGACCTCCTATTGGCGGCATAGGCTTGCGCTCCTTTCTTCTTTGTTGAAACCCGGCGCGTCTGTGCACGGAGGAAGAATCCGTTCCTTCCGTTGCGGCAGCGGGCCGTTCTGTGATAAACTGAAAAAAGAGGACAGAGAAAGGTTCTCTTCCCGATACTGTTATCATAGCACAGATGAGGGTGCATTTCCCTGATAAATCGGCAGGGAAGGCGTGTTTTTCTTCCGGATATGCCGGGAGCGCTTTACGAAGGAGGTACTTCAGATGGTGAAAATGAGACCCGGAACAGGCGGCGAGCGCTTCACGCCTTACGGCGAGCGCACAGGCGATAAGTCTGTCGTTTATTTTACAAGAGATTTAAGCGCGGAGGGGCTTCTTAAGATCTATCAGAAGGTGAAAGCCCCCCTGACCGGCAGGGTGGCGGTCAAGCTCCACACCGGAGAGAAGAACGGCCCCAATATCATTCCGCGGCCGTGGGTGAAGGAGCTGCTTGCGAAGGAGCTGCCGGAGGCGGCGATCGTGGAGACGAACACCTTCTACGAGGGCGACCGCTACACGACGGAGCAGCACCGGGAGACGCTCGAAGTCAACGGCTGGACCTTCGCTCCGGTGGATATCATGGACGAGGAGGGGACGGCCCTCCTGCCGGTGAAGGACGGCAAGTGGTTCACGGAGATGTCGGTCGGCGACCACATGCTCCGGTACGACTCGCTCCTTGCGCTGACGCATTTCAAGGGACACATGATGGGCGGCTTCGGCGGCTCCAACAAGAATCTGGGCATCGGCTGCGCGGACGGCCGGATCGGCAAGAAGTGGATCCACCAGCGAGAAGGCTCCGACGACATGTGGTCGATCGACCAGGAGGAGCTCATGGAGCGCATCTCCGAGTCCACGAAGGCGACGATCGATCATTTCGCGGATCATATTTCCTATATCAATGTGCTGCGGAACATGTCCATTTCCTGCGACTGCGAGGGCACGGCGGCTGCGCCTGTCGTGACGCCGAATATCGGCATTCTGGCCTCGTACGACATCCTGGCGGTGGATCAGGCCTCGGTGGACCTGGTCTACGCGCTGCCGGATATTCATCCGAAGGATCTGCGGGAGCGGATGGAGTCCCGTCACGCGTTCCGTCAGCTCTCCTATATGAAGGAACTCGGTATGGGAAATGACTGCTACACGCTGATCGATCTGGATAACGAAGAGGCGGAGATCCGCCCGGCGGACGCTGTTCGGGGCGTAAAGCCGTTCGAGGGATAAGAAAAGGCACAGGCGGGGCGGTCGTTTGCCGCCCTGCGGTCCGGGAAAGGAGCCGAAGATGTCGAAGAAGCTGGGAACGCTGGTGAAGGACGCGCGGACGAAGAAGGGTCTGACGCAGGCTGCGCTCGCGGAGGCGGTGGAAGGCCTGACCGCGTCCGACGTGAGCAAGATCGAGCGGGGCGAAAAGGAGCCGCCGCTGGAGGTGCTGAAGAAGATGGCGAAGCCGCTCGGCGTGACCCAGGTATCCCTTGTGGATGCCATGAGCGCGGCCGGAAAGAAGGCGGCGCAGAAGGATACCTCGTCCGCGAAGAAGACCGGAAGCGCGAAGAAGCCCGCCGCCGGCAAGACCGCGGCGAAGAGCGGGGAGCTGACCCTCACGGCCGCGGAAAAGAAGCTGGTGGAGCTGTACCGGAGCGCGGACTCCGGGACGAAGAAGGCGGCGGTGAATCTCTTAAAGGGGGAGACCGGCCTGTCTTCGGAGCTGCTGTCGTCTCTTCTGGGAGGCTCTTCGGGGAGCAGCTCTTCGGCAAATGCCGGCGGAGCTGCGGAGCTTCTGGGCTCGCTCCTCGGCGGCGGAAGCGGCAAGCCGGGCGCGTCCGGGAACGGCGATATGCTCAGTTCCCTGCTCGGCGGGGCGATGGATCTCTTCAAAAAGTAAGCCTTGGCTAACTTTTTGCTTGCGAAACCTTCTTCGGTGCGTTATGCTGTTAGAGGATAATAACAGCAGATGGGACTGGAGAACGGTATGACCTTAAAAGAACTGGAAGTCGGACGGAGCGCAAGAATCGTACGCGTAGGCGGCGAGGGAGCGCTCCGTCAGCATTTTCTGGATATGGGGGTGATCCCCGGCGCGGAAGTGACGGTCACGAAGCTGGCGCCGATGGGAGATCCCATGGAACTGGAGATCCACGGGTACGAGCTGACCCTGCGTCTGGCGGACGCGGAAGAGATCGAGGCGGAAGAGATCCCCAAAAGAAGCCACGGCCACGGCGCATCGGGCGGCGCCCCGAAGGTGGAGCACCCGGGCCTCGG
>ONST01000168.1 GCA_900320575.1 uncultured Eubacteriales bacterium | reverse complement strand
CAGAAGAGCTGCCTTTAAAGGAGTGGGCGGGCGTCCGCCACGACGGCTGTGCCCGGCTGTACGCGGACGGGCAGTTCATCCGCAGCGAGACCGGCCAGTTCCAGTTCACGGACAGCGGGATCTCCGGGATCGCCGTTTTTAATCTGTCGCTTCCGGCAGCGCCGCTCCTTTCCGAAGGGAAGCGTGTGGAGCTGGAGCTGGACTTCTTCCCGGAAAAGAGGGAGGACGGGATCCGCGGACTGATCGGAGAGCTGCTCCCGGAAGGAGAGGCGGACTGCAAAGATGCGCTTCGGTGCCTTCTGCCGGAGCGGATGCTGCCCTGGGCGGAAGGACTTTGGCTCAAACACGGCGCATCCGGCCTTGCGGCCGCACTCAAAGGCCTGCGGTTCCGGGTCAGCGGCACCGGCGGGATCTCCCGCGCCCAGGTCTGCGGCGGCGGCGTCCTGACCGGAGGGATCTCTTCCCGCACCATGGAGAGCGCCGCCTGTCCCGGGCTCTTCGTGACCGGAGAGATGCTGGACGTGACCGGCATCTGCGGAGGCTGGAACCTCGGCTTTGCCTTCCGCACCGGAATTCTGGCAGGAAGGGCCGCGGCGCGTCAGGTCCTGAAATCTTTATGAATTCATTTTCCCGCTCGTGTACAAGCGGAAAAATATGTGCTAAAATACACCTGTGTTTTCCGTAAAGAGGCGGATTCGGGCCGGCCTCGATCCGGATATTCAGACATACAGCAGTTCTCCTGGACGATACAGCAGGCAAAAGAGTGCGGAGCGGTCAGCCGCCCCGCCTGCATTGACTGCGAAAGGAGAAATACTGCATGACTATGATATCCGCCGTTTCAGCGGAAGACCGTCCTTATGAAAAATGTATGAGAGCGGGAGCGGAATCCCTTACTGACGCAGAACTGGTCGCGGTGATCATCCGGACCGGAAGAAGGGGAGCATCCGCTGTTTCGCTTGCAGAAAATGTACTGAAGCTCTCCGGGGGCTTTGCCGGGCTGACCGGCCTTTGCCATCACTCGATCCCGGAGCTTATGACGATCCCCGGGATCGGTCGGGTGAAGGCGATCCAACTCCAGTGTGTCGGCGAGCTGTCGCGGCGGATCGCGAAGACCCGTGCGCGGGAACTGCTCGCATTTCCCAATGCGGACACCATCGCCGGCTATTATATGGAACAGCTGCGGCACGAGGAGCGGGAGCATCTGATCGCGATGATGCTGGACTCGAAGAACCGGATGATCGGGGAGCGGACCGTCTCGCTGGGGACCGTCAACGCGGCCCTGCTGTCGCCGCGCGAACTGTTCCTCGACGCCCTCCGCTGCCGGGCGGTCAGCGTCATTCTGATACACAATCATCCCAGCGGGGATCCGACCCCGAGCGAAGAGGATCTTCTGATCACAGAGAAGATCCGCATGGGCGGAGAACTGCTGGATATCCATCTGCTGGACCATATCGTGATCGGAGACCGCTGCTATTACAGCCTCCGGGAAGAGGGCCGGCTGAAATATGCGGGAGAGTCGGATGTTCAATGACAATGTCTGCGGCGTGGACCTGGGGACCAGCACCGTCAAGCTGTACAGCCAGAGAAACAGCCACATCCTGACGGAGAAGACGATGGTCGCGATCCGCAACCGGACACAGGTCATCGCCGTCGGGAACGACGCCTTTGAAATGTATGAGAAGAATCCCCCGGACATCTCCGTGGACCGGCCGGTGATCAACGGCAGCATCGCGGACGTGGACGAGGTGGAGATCCTGCTGCGGATCCTTCTGCACCGGACGGATCCGAATCTCGGAAAGGCCCCGGCGATCTGTTTTTCCGCCCCGGTCAACATGCCGGAGCTGGAAAAGCGCGCCTATTACGCGATCGGGCATACCCGGGCGCTCGGCAATACCCGCGTCTATCTGGTGGACCGGCCGGTCTGCGACGCGATCGCCCTCGGCATCCCGCTTTCCCGCACAAAGGGAACGATGATCGTCAATATGGGCGCCAGGAACACGGATCTTTCGATCCTCGCCAACGACCAGGTCATCATCAGCCGCAGCATTCCCATCGGCGGCCAGAATCTCAACGAGGCGATCCAGAGCGAGATCCGCCGAAAGAACAATCTGCTGATCGGCAAGCGGACGGCGCGGAGGCTGAAGGCGGTCCTTGCGACCTTCGAAGGCGATCTGCGCGAGGCGCGCCGCGTCACGGGCGTCCATACGCTGTCGGGCCTGCCCCGGGAGAGCATCGTCTCCTCGGCGCTGGTCAGCGACGCCGTGGAGCGGGAAGTGGGAGAGCTGGCGGAGCAGATCCGTACCTTTCTGGAACGGACGCCTCCGCAGATCGGGAAATGCATCATGGACGAAGGCGTCTATCTCACCGGGGGGACGTCCCGGATCCCGGGGATCGACCAGTTCCTCACCAGCCGACTCGGCTGCCGGGTCAATCTCTCCCCGCATTATGAAATGAACACCATTCTGGGGATCCGCGAGCTGATCACGCACCGGGATCTCCAGAAATGGGCCTATTCGATAAGGAAGAAACGATGAAAAAGAAGCTGCATTTTTCCATAAGGAGCAGGCACCTGCTTGCGGTCATGGTGATCCTGTGCATCGGCCTGATGCTGCTTTCCTTCTCCTCGGAGAAGGCGGCAAAACCGCTGCGCTCCGGGGCGGGCGTGGTCGTCATCCCCTTCCAGAAGGGCGTCAACCGCATCGGCACCTGGTTTTCGGAACAGTTCGCCGGCTTCCAGTCCGTCAAGGCGCTGAGCGAGGAAAATGCGGAGCTCCGCGCGCAGGTGGACGATCTGACCGCGAAGAACAGCGAGCTGGCCCAGATGCAGGGGGAGCTGAACCGTCTGGAAGCGCTCTACAAGCTGGATCAGGAATATCCCGAATACAATAAGGTGGCCGCGGAGGTCATTTCCAAGGATCCGGGCAACTGGTACAGCACCTTTGTGATCAACAAGGGCTCGGAAGACGGCATCAAGAAGGATATGAACGTCCTGGCACAGGGGGGACTCATCGGCATCGTGACGGAGACCGGCGGGCACTGGGCGACAGTGCGCGCGATCATCGACGATACCAGCGCCATCAGCGCCATGGCCTCCATCACTTCCGAGACCTGCATCGTGGAAGGGTCCCTTACCTCGATGAACAACGGGAAGATCCGCTTCCAGGGCCTGCGGGATCCGGACGGACAGGTCGTGGAAGGGGCCAGCATCGTGACTTCCAATATCAGTGAGAATTATGTATCCGGGCTCCTGATCGGCTACGTCTCCGACATCTCGCTGGATTCCAATAATCTGACCAAATCCGGAACACTGATCCCCGCCGCGGACTTCCGCGCGCTCCGGGAGGTGCTCATTATCACGGACCTGAAACAGACGAGGGAGAACGAGGATTGAAACGGAAACTGATTCTTGCGGCGCTCATTTTTCTGTGCTTTATCCTGCAGACCACACTGTTCAAGATGAGCAGCTTTCTGATCGTCTCTCCGAACCTGCTGCTCATCATTTCCTGCGCGATCGGCTTCATGCAGGGAAAGAAAGAGGGGATCATGGCCGGTTTCTTCGCCGGCATCATCACCGATCTCACCTACGGGAGACTGTTCGGCCGCTACGCGCTGATCTACCTCCTGATCGGCTGGTTCTGCGGCCGCTACGCCAACATCTATTTTGACGAGGATCTGAAGGTCCCGCTGGCTCTGATCAGCGGCTCAGACCTGGTCTTCAATCTGTATGTCTATCTGACCGGCTTTCTGTTCCGCGGAAGGCTGGACATCGGTTTTTATCTGAAAAATATCATGCTGCCGGAGATGATCTGGACGTTCCTCGTGGGCATCGTGCTGTACCGCATCCTGTATGTGATCAACCATGACCTGGTGGAGAAGGAGAAGGAAGGCAGACAATCGCTATGGATAAGAGAGTAAAAAAACGGATTAGAAAATTTCAGATCGGACGCACTTCGGTGCTCGCGCTCCTGTTCCTCGCTCTGTCCGCCACCCTGATCTACCGGCTCTACGTGCTGCAGATCGTGAACGGAGCCTATTACCGGGAACACTTCGACGTGATGACCACCAAGACCCGGACCCTGAAGAGCACCCGCGGCAATATTTACGACCGGAACGGCAATGTCCTGGCCTATAACCGCCTGTCCTATTCCCTGACGCTGGAGGATTCGGGCGCCTACAGCACCAAGCGCTCCCATCAGCTGTCCCTCAACGGCGAGGCCTACCAGATCTCGAAGATCCTGAATTCCCACGGGGACTCCCTGAGCAACGATTTCCACGTCGTCCTGGACGATAACGAGAACTATACCTTCGACGTTTCGGGGACCTCGCTTTCCCGCTTCAAGGCCGACGTCTACGGCCGGAAGCTGGTCACGGACATGACCAACGAGGAGGCGAACAGCTCCGCGGACGACATGATCACCTATCTCTCGCGGGAGCAGTTCATGATCTTCCGCGACAAGGATCCCTATACGGAGGAAGAGCTGGAGAAGGCCGGGCTGCCGGAGACCCTGAGCAAGCAGGAGATCCTGGACATCATTTACGTCCGTTACCAGCTGTTCACCACCAGCTACAGGAAATACGTCCCGGTCACGATCGCCACCGCCATTTCCGACGAGTCGGTCGCGGCCCTGTCGGAGCGCAAGGACACGCTGACCGGCATCGATATCGTCGAGGATTCCATCCGCGTCTACGACTCTCCGGAGGCCTTCGCCTCCCTGATCGGCTACATCGGCAAGGCCTCGGCGGACGATCTGGCGGAGCTGCAGGTGGAGAATCCCCGCTACAACAATACCTCGATCGTCGGCAAATCCGGCATCGAGAAGGTGTTCGAGACGACGCTGCAGGGCAGCGACGGGCAGGAGACGGTGTACGTCAACTACCTTGGCCGCGTGCTGAAGGTGGACGACGCTTCCCGTATCGAACCGGTCGGAGGCAACAACGTCTATCTGACCATCGACAAGAATCTGCAGATCGCGGTCTACCAGATCCTGGAGCAGCGGATCGCCGGCATTCTGGAGAAGGTCATTATCAACCGGGATTCCTTCGATATGACCGGCATCGAGGATACCGAGGACATCATGATCCCGATCACCGACGTTTACAATGCGATCTTCAAGAACCGGGTCCTCGACACCGCGCACTTCACCTCGGAAGACGCGTCCTCCCGGGAGGAGGAGCTGCAGGAGATCTTCGAAGAGAAGCGGGACGACGTCTTTGACGAGATCCGTGAACAGCTGACCACTTCCGATCCGCTGGCCTACGAGGATCTCGACAAGGAGATGAAGGAGTACGAGAGCTATATCGTCAACGACCTTCTGATGTCCCGGACCGGCATTCTCAACAACGCGGCCATCGACAAGACCGACGAGACCTTCCTCGCCTGGACCCGGGACGAGGAGATCTCCCTGAAGGAGTATCTGACCTACGCGATCAGCAAGAACTGGATCGACGTCACGGCTTTCGCTTCCAGCGAGACCTACCTGAATTCGGAGGAGATCTACACCGAGCTCTCCGAGTACATCGAGGAGTTCCTGCTGACCGACGATTCCTTCAGCAAGATCCTCTATAAGTACCTGATCCGGGAGGGGACCGTCAGCGGCCACCTGATCATCGAAGCGATGTATGACCAGGGCATTTTCCAGACAGACGACGGCGTCTACAACGCCTTTGAGGCGGGCAGGGTCTCGGATTACGATCTGATCATCTCCAAGATCCACAATCTGGAGCTGACGCCGGCCATGCTCGCGCTCGATCCCTGCTCGGGCTCCGCGGTGGTGACCGACCCGGAATCCGGTGAGATCTACGCCTGCGTGACCTATCCGGGCTATGACAACAACCGCCTCACCAACAAGATGGACGTGGCCTACTACAACCGGCTGGCGGCGGATCTGTCCCGCCCCTTCTACAACAAGGCGACGCAGCAGAAGACGGCCCCCGGGTCCACCTTCAAGCTGATCACGGCGACCGCCGGCCTCGAGGAGGGCGTGATCGACGAGGATACGACCTTTGACTGCACCGGCGCCTTCACGCTGCTGGAGACTCCGCTGAACTGCTGGTGGAAGCAGGGCCACAATACGCTGAACGTCGTCGGCGGCATTGAAAAATCCTGCAACGTCTTTTTCAGCAACGTCGGCTATGCGCTGGGCGTGGATGAGGACAACGACTTCTCCGACACGATTGCCCTTACGAAGCTGCAGAGCTACGCGAAAATGTACGACATGGACAAGCCCTCCGGCATCGAAGTCCCGGAGGCGGAGCCGGAGATCTCGGACCGCTATGCGATCCCTTCGTCCATCGGACAGGGCACCAATAACTACACGACGACACAGCTGGCCCGCTATGTCACGACACTGGCGAGCTCCGGGACCAGCTACAACCTCTCGCTCATCGACCGGGTGACCGATACGGACGACAATCTCGTGGAGGACTACACGCCGTCGATCGAGAGCAATCTGGAGGTCAGCGAGGAGACCTGGGATCTGATCCACGAGGGCATGCGCAACGTGGTCATCAGCAATCCGAGCTTTAATGACATGCCGGTGGAGATCGCCGGCAAGACCGGGACCGCCCAGGAATCCAAGTCCCGTCCTTCCCATGCGCTGTTCATTTCCTATGCGCCCTACGAGGATCCGGAGGTCTGCGTCGCGGTGCGTATCGGAAACGGCTATTCTTCTGTCAACGCGCAGATGGTGGGCAAGGATATTTACCAGTACTATTTCCATACGATCGAGGTGGACGCGATCCTGACCGGGGTCGCCATGACCGACTCGATCTCCAACGAGCGGATCGACTGATGCTGAAACAATACAAACTCAAGGACTACAATTTCAGACTGGTGCTCTGGCTGTGCTCGCTCTCCGCGATCGGCGTCCTCCTGGTCGGCAGCGCGGACGCCTCGCTGGAGCTGCGGCAGCTGGGAGGCGTGATCCTGGGACTGACGGTCATGCTGATCCTGTCGCTGGTCGACTTTTCCTGGATCCTCAATTTTTACTGGCTGATCTATGCGGGAAATATCGTGCTCCTGCTGACGGTCATTCTGTCCTCCTTCGGAAGGAATGCCAAGGGCGCGACCCGCTGGCTCACGATCTTCGGGTTCAGCTTTCAGCCGGTGGAGCTTTCCAAGATCCTGCTGATACTCTTTTTCGCCAAATATTTCATGGAGCATGAAAATGACCTCAACCGGTTCACGACGGTCCTCCGGTCCATTCTCCTTATCGGGCTGCCTCTGGTGCTGATCGCCATGCAGCCGGATCTGAAGAATACGCTCACGGTGCTCGCGGTCTTCTGCATCCTCTATTATGTCGCGGGGATCAGCTACAGGTACATCGCGGGCGTCGTGCTGCTGGTGGTCCCGCTGGCGGTCATTTTCATGGTCATCGTTACCCAGCCCAATTCCGGGATCCTGCGCGAGTATCAGCGGGAGCGGATCATGGCTTTCCTGAATCCCGACAACGACGAGTACTCGGAGGACGTCATCCAGCAGAACAACTCCGTCACCGCCATCGGCAGCGGCCAGCTGTCCGGCAAGGGACTGAACAACGAGGACGTTTCCTCCGCCAACAAGGGGCAGTTCATCGCCGAGAGACAGAACGACTTCATTTTTGCGGTAGCGGGAGAGGAGCTCGGTTTTCTGGGAAGCGCGGGCATCGTGATCCTGCTTCTTTTGATCGAGCTCGAATGTCTTCTGACTTCGAGGCGGGCCAAGGACCTGTCCGGGAGGATCATCTGCACCGGGGTCGGCTCGGTCGTCGCGCTGCAGAGCTTCATCAACATCGGCGTCGCGACCCACATCCTTCCGAATACCGGTACGCCGCTGCCCTTCGTCAGCTACGGTCTGACGTCGATCGTCTCCCTTTTTATCGGAATGGGAGTCGTACTGAACGTCGGCCTGCAGAGCCGCATTGTGATTCCGGAGAGCGGAAAACGGAGCAGGAGACAGCTATGACAGCAAAAAGACGCAGAGACAGACAGCGGCGGAGAAGGCTGCTGACCATCGCCATGGCGGCCGTATTCGCAGCTGCCGTACTGGCCGCGGGGATCTTTCTGATCGTCCGCCGCGCAGACCGGGCCCTGCCGATGCCGGAGCCTTACAGCAACGGGCAGCTGGTCTATGTAAAGGCGGGAGAGACCGCGCAGATGACAGACGCGGCCCTGACAGCGGATCTGTGTGTCGGCGACGGCAATATCGCGGACACCTCCATTGAACTGGAGGGAGACGTGAGTGCGGCCCTCTTTTCTCTCGACGAACGGAAGGTCCTCTACGCCAGGGATATGTACGAACAGATCTATCCCGCCAGCATCACCAAGATCATGACGGCCATCGTAGCCCTCAAATACGGGAACATGAACGAAATGGTCACGATCAAGTGGATGGATCTGGAGCTCGAGAGCGGGTCCCAGGTGTCCGGCCTGCAGATCGGGGACCGGCTGCGGATGTCGGAACTGATGCGCGCTCTGCTCGTCCACTCGGGAAATGACGCGGCCCAGGCGATCGCCCGTGTGGTCGGCGGCGATATGGACAGCTTCGTGGACATGATGAACGAGGAGCTGAACGAGATCGGCTGCACCGGCACGCATTTTACGAATCCCACCGGCCTGCACGATCCGGATCACTACACGACGGTCTATGACATCTATCTGATGCTCAACGAGGCGATCAAATACGACGAATTCGTCAATATCATGCAGGTTGGCGTCTACGATCTCGGCGTGACCGACCGGGACGGCGACGAAAAGCACATCACGCTGGACTCCACGGACCACTATCTGACCGGGGAATACGACCCGCCGAAGGACGTCACGGTCCTGGGCGGCAAGACCGGAACGACTTCCCAGGCGGGTCACTGTCTGGCCATAGAATCCCAGAACGCCTACGGGCAGCCCTACATCTCGATCGTGGTCGGGGCTGCGACGACAGAAGAACTCTACGAGGATATGAATATCCTGCTGGGAAAGATCAACAGCTGACGGTCCTTAAAAGAAAACGATTCTTGTATTTTCTGACGGAATAACCTATAATTAAAGAAATACCAGCTGCCGTTCCGCCGACAGATCCGGACGGCGGCATCTTCAAAGGAGGACATACACTATGGTTCACTTAATTATCGGTCTCAAGGGAGAGGGCAAGACCCGGGAACTTCTCGACAAAGTGAATACCGAGATCAAAAATGCAAACGGCAATATCGTTTATTTAGATATCAATTCCAAGCATATGTATGAGCTGAACAACAAGATCCGGCTCATCGACGTTTCCCGTTTCCCCATCAAGAACAGCGACGAATTCGTCGGCTTTATTTCCGGAATTATTTCGCAGGATCACGATCTGCAGACCGTCTACCTCGACGCCTTCCGCAAGTGCGCGCGTCTGGAGGATGCGGATGTGACGGAGACCGTCCTGCGTCTCGATAAAATCAGCACCATGTTCAACGTAGAGATCGTCATTTCCCTCACTGAGGACATCACGCAGATCAGCGATGAGCTGAAGGACAAGGTATTAGTAGCGCTGTAATGGCTGAACGAACGAAACCGGCAAAAAGGATGCCTGCAAACGATCGATCTGTATTTCCGCGGAAGATCTCGCTGAACATCGGAACGATTATTTTCGGCATCCTTTTTGTTTATATTATTATCAGTACATTCCTATATATGACCGCCCGTCACGTGACGTCCTATCAGGTCACGGCGGGTCCGCTTGCGAAGAACCAGACCTTTACGGGGCTGGCCGTCCGCTCGGAGAGAGTGATCACCGCGGATTCCGCCGGATATCTGTCGTACTACGCGCGGGAGAATTCCCGGATCCGGAAGAACGGCGTCGTCTACGGAATCAGTTCCGCACGCCAGTCGGAGGAAGAAGCGGAGCTCACCGAGGAGACGCTGGAGCGCCTGGGGGACGACATCCGGAAGTTCTCCCAGACCTATGACTCTTCGGACTTTTTCAGCACCTATTCGCTGAAATACCAGCTGGAGGGCGATCTGCTGGATGCGCGCCTTTCCGCCGCGGGAACGGGAGCGGTCCCGGGCGCGGTGACCGTCGGGAATCAGACGGTCAGTACCGCCGGTGCGGACGGGATCGTCTGCTACACCAGCGACGGCTATGAACAGGTCGACGTTTCCGGCGTGACGAAGGATCTTCTGGACGAAAAGGCCTACCACATTACCAATCTGAAGACTTCGGAGCGGATCCAGGCCGGAGATCCGGTCTACAAGCTCGTGGATTCCGAGAACTGGTCCCTGGTCATTCCGCTCACGGCCCGGCAGATCGTCAAGCTCGACGATGTATCCGGGATCCGCGTCAAATTCCTGAAAGACGGCATTACCCAGAAGGCGGCCTTCCGGATCACGCAGAACGAAGACGGAAGCTATTTCGGGATCCTGGATTTCGACAGCGGCATGATCCGCTATATCAGCGACCGCTTTATCCGGATCGAGCTGGTGACGAACAACCAGACCGGCCTCAAGATCCCGGTCTCCTCGATCGTCAGCAAGTCCTTCTTCACCGTGCCCGTGGAATATGCCACGGAGGGCGGCGACTCCCAGGAGATCGGTTTCCTGCGGGTGCGCACGGATGAGAACGGCGCCGAATCCGTCGAATTCACCTCCACCACGCTCTACGAGATGCGCGACGGAAAGTATTACATCGATTCGTCGGTCTTTCAGGAAGGGGACATCATCCTGAAGGAAAATACGGCCAGCGACCGCTATATCATCAGAGAGACGGATTCGCTGGAAGGCGTATACAACATGAACAAGGGCTACGCGGTGTTCCGGAAGATCAATATCATCGACAAGAACGAAGACTACTGCATCGTCGAGAAGGGAACACCCTACGGCATCGCCCAGTATGACAACATCGTTCTGGACGCCTCGAAGGTAAAGGAGTCCCAGATCACAGCGGTCGGAAAGTAAGAGACGAAAAGGAAGACGGTATGCTGCTGGAAGAGAATCTCCGCCGGGTAGAACAGAATATCGAAGCGGCCGCGGAAAGAGGGGAGCACGCCGCAGAGGCGGTCACGCTGCTCGCGGTCAGCAAGACGAAGCCCGCCTCTGCCATCCGTGAGCTCTATGAGGCGGGGCAGCGGGATTTCGGCGAGAATTACGTGCAGGAGCTCCGCGAAAAGGCGGCGGAGCTTCCGAAGGATATCCGCTGGCACATGATCGGCCATCTGCAGCGGAACAAGGTGAAATATATTGCGGAATATGTTTCCATGATCCACTCCGTCGATTCCCTGGCGCTGGCGGAGACCATCGAGAAGGAAGCCGCGAAATACGACCGCATCATTCCCGTCCTCGTGGAGGTCAACGTGGCCGGGGAGGACACAAAATTCGGGGTCCTGCCGGAAGACGCCGATGCGCTGGTGCGGCAGATCTCCGCTCTTCCGCACGTGGCTGTGCGGGGCTATATGACCAGTGCTCCGTACACGGATACGCCGGAAGAGAACCGTGTCTATTTCCGAAAATTGCGTGAATTAAGTGTTGACACTCATTTGAAAAACTATAATAATGTCAATATGGGCGTGCTCAGTATGGGCATGTCCAATGATTATGAGGTCGCGGTCGAAGAGGGCGCTACGCTCGTGAGGGTGGGCACCAGTATTTTCGGTGCGCGGCAGTATGTGAACAGGTAAGAATCGGGGGAAGAAACATGGGACTTCTGGATAAATTTCTCGACGCCATCAAGCTGAACGACGACTATGATGATGAGTATGACGAGGAAGAGTCCTACATTGACGACGATCTGGACGAAGGCTACGACGAGGACTACGAGGACGCAAAGCCGAAGAAGCGCTTCTTCAGCAAGTTCAAGTCCGCAAAGGCAGCGGATCCGGACGACGAAGACACCTACGAGGACGACGACGAGACCGGATATGAGGCAGAGGAGAAGGCCCGTCCCGCAAAGCCGGCTTCGCGCCCGGCAGAGCCGAAAGCCGCTCCCGCAAGAGAAGAGAAACCGCGCCGCGAGCGAACTGCAAGAAAGAACAAGAACAGGAGAAATGCCCCGAGTATGGAAGTCAATGTGATCCGCCCGTCCTCCATGGAGGACACCAGAGAGATCGCCGATACACTGCTCGATTCCTGCACCGTGGTCCTCAATCTTGAGGGGCTCGACGTGGAGATCGCCCAGCGGGTCATCGATTTCACCTGCGGCGTATGCTACGCCCTGGACGGCAGCCTGCAGAAGATCTCCAATTACATTTTTATCATTACTCCTGCAGAAGTTGACATCTCCGGCGATTATCAGAGCATCTTAAGCGGCGCTTTTGATCTTCCCTCCATGACGTCTCCCTACTGATCGGCTGAATCCGTAAAAGCATCGGCAAGCGCAGACTGCTGATGCTTTTTCCTTCTTTTCGGGCATCCATGCGGTGCATGGAGCTGCTGTACTTACGGAAAGGACACATGAATTGAAAGAAGACTCTGCAAAACACCAGTCCTACGCCGTCCTGATCCTGGCGGCGGCGGTCCTGACCGCGCTCGATCAGGCGACGAAGATCCTTGCAGAAAAGACGCTGCCCGGAAATCCGCGTGTCCTGATCCCGGGGGTATTCGAGCTGCGGTATCTGGAGAACCGGGGAGCGGCCTTCGGCATCCTCCAGAATCAGCGCTGGTTCTTCCTGATCCTGACCGCTGTCTTTCTGGCAGCCATATGGCTGATCTGGGGAAGGATCCCTCCTGCACGGAAATATCTTCCGCTGCGGATCCTCGCCTGTGCCGTGACCGCCGGAGCGGCCGGCAATCTGATCGACCGGGCGCTCCTTTCCTACGTCCGGGATTTTCTCTATTTCAGCCTGATCGATTTTCCGATCTTTAACGTGGCGGATATCTACGTGACGGTCTCCGCGTTCGCCCTGTTCGTGCTGGTGCTGTTCGTTTATAAGGGCGAGGAGGATTTCGCCTTCCTCGATCGGAAGAAGGACGGTGCCGGAGATGGACACTGAGCATGTCTTCCGGATTCTTCCGGAGGAAGCGGGGATCCGGGCGGACCGCTATCTTGCGGAGCACCTTCCCGGATATTCCCGATCCTACCTGCAGTCTCTCATGGAGAAACAGCGGCTCACCATCGACGGGAAGCCGGCGAAGGCAGGGAGAAAGCTGAGAGCGGGCGAGATGATGGGCATTTCCGTTCCGGAGCCAGAGGAGCCGGAGGTCCTTCCGGAAGAAATCCCGCTCTCGATCCTCTATGAAGACGACGCCCTGCTTGTCGTCGATAAGCCGAAGGGCATGGCGGTGCATCCTGCTCCGGGGCATCCGGACGGGACGCTGGTGAACGCCCTGCTTGCACACTGCCGGGGAAGTCTGTCCGGGATCAACGGGGTGCTCCGTCCCGGAATCGTGCACCGGATCGACAAGGATACCACCGGAGCCCTCATCGTCTGTAAGACCGACGAGGCGCACCGCAGCATCGCCGCGCAGCTCGAGGTGCATTCCATAACCAGGAGATATCTTGGCATCGTGACCGGAGTTCCGGAAGAAACGGAAGGCACCGTGACCGGAAATATCGGCCGGGATCCGAAGGACCGGAAGAAGATGGCCGTCGTCAGAGAAGGCGGAAAGCCGGCCGTGACCCATTACCGGGTACTGGAAGTGTTCCGCGGATTTGCCCTGTGCGAATTTGAGCTGGAGACCGGCCGGACACATCAGATCCGCGTCCATATGGCTTCCAGGCGCCATCCGCTCCTGGGAGACGCGGTATACGGAGGTGCGAACTCCCGCTATCCGCTGGAAGGACAGACGCTGCACGCCATGGTCATCGGGTTCGTGCATCCGGTGACCGGGGCCTATATGGAATTCCGGGCCCCGCTGCCGGACTATTTTGAACAGCTGCTAAAGAAGCTCCGCCGGGAAAGCGGGGCATAAGAATAAAACTGCGGAGCCAAAAGCCGCAGAAAAACAGAAGGGAGGAAGCGAAGATGGCAGAAGGGAAAAAGATCATACTGACGATCGGAAGACAGACCGGGTCCGGAGGACGGGAGATCGCACGGCGGATCTCGTCGGAACTGAATCTGCCTTATTACGACCGGGAGCTGCTGACCAGGGCGGCGAAGGAGAGCGGGCTGAGCGAGACGCTGCTCGAGGGACACGACGAAAAGCCGACCAACAGCTTCCTCTATTCGCTGGTCATGGACAGCTATCCCTACGGCTACGCGTCGGCCTTCAACGGCATGCCGATCGATCATAAGGTCTTTCTGGCGCAGTTCGACGCGATCAAGAAGATCGCCGCAGAGGGAAGCTGTGTGATGGTCGGCCGCTGCGCCGACTATGCGCTGGAAGAGGATCCGGCGCTTCTGTCCGTGTTCATTTACGGGGAAATGGAAGACAAGGTGAAGCGCCTTCAGGAGCGCTATCAGGTCTCGGAGGCCAAGGCGCAGGAGATGATCCTGAAAACGGACAAGAAGCGCAGCAGCTATTACAATTATTACACCAATAAGAAGTGGGGAGATTCCCGGAGCTACTGCCTGTGCCTGAACAGTTCGGCCTTCGGGATCGACGGCTGCGTGGAGCTCATCCGCCGGGCGATCGCCATCCGCACCGGGGAGCAGTTCTGAGGAACACAGGGGCACTGATCAGAAGGAACAATTGTTATGCTGAATGACTGGAAACCGGACAAGGAATACAAAAAGCTGGGAGTGACGGCCTTTTTTGTCGTCGCAGGCAGCCTGCTGTTCTATTTTCTGCTGTTCAAGACCGCATCGATCGGAAACGGGATCGCCAAGGTTCTGGATATCATCAATCCGATCATTTACGGTTTTATCATCGCATATATCTTGAATCCCGTCGTCCAGACGATCGAGAACGGGATCTTTGAACTGCTGAAGAAAGCCGGACGCTCCCCGAAGAACAAGGGCTCCCGCTATGTCCGGATCATCAGCGCGTTCCTGACCGTGATCCTCCTGCTCCTTCTTCTGTACGCCCTGTTCGCGATGGTCATCCCGCAGCTGATCAACAGCATCCGCAGCATCGTCGTGAACTTCCCGACGTACGTCCGGAATATCAATGATTTCATTGACAATATCATTAAGGACGAGGATATGGACGCCACCGCAAACGAACTGATCAATCAATACGCGAGCATCGCGGAAAACTGGGTCAGCAACAGCGTGACGCCGAGGCTGGAGAGCTTTATGACGAATCTCACGAGCTCCGTCCTCAATGTGCTGGAATTCTTCAAGAACTTCTTCCTGGGCGTCATCATTTCCATCTACGTGATCATCGCAAAGGATGCCCTGCTCGCGAGGGGAAAACGGCTGGTCTACTCGCTGTTCTCCCTGCCCACCTCGAACCGGATCCTCTATAATCTGCGGTTCGTCAACGAGAAGTTCGGCGGCTTCCTGATCGGCAAGGTCATCGATTCCGTGATCATCGGCATGATCTGTTATGTGGCGACCAGTATTCTCCGGATGCCCTACGCGGTGCTGATCTCGGTCTTCGTGGGGATCACCAACGTGATCCCGTTCTTCGGCCCGTTCATCGGGGCGGTGCCGTCGGTCTTCCTGATCTTCGTCGTGAATCCGCTGCAGGCGCTGTACTTTATTATCTTTATTATCATTCTGCAGCAGTTCGACGGCAATTTCCTCGGACCGAGGATCCTCGGCAACTCCGTCGGTGTATCGAGCTTCATGGTGATCGTGGCGATCCTTGTCGGAAGCGGCTTCTTCGGCGTGATTGGCATGATCGTCGGCGTTCCGGTATGCGCAGTGCTCCTTGCGCTGCTGCAGACGCAGATCATCCGCCGGATGCGCAAAAAACAGCTTCCGACAGACGTCGAATCCTACCGGGATCTCGAGCGCATCGATCCGGAGACCGGCATGATGATCCACACCGATCATTTCCGGGAAAGCGGGAACCTGTACGAGTCGATCAGCCGCAAGAGCCCGGCCGCGCTCGAGGCCCGTCAGCCGATCAAGGACAATCCCTGGGATATCACGGAAAAGGATCTCGAGCGGATCGACCGCATGATCTACGGTTCGAAGGGAAAGCAGAAAAAGGAACAGCCGGAGAATAGTGAGGATATCCCTTCTTCCGGCAGAAAACAGGCAAAATAATACCGAAGTCTCTGCTCCCGGCAGGAGAGCAGGGATTTCTTTTGAGGAGAAACGATGGCAGTTTATACCGTGGTCAAACAGTACCGGACAAAGGGACATATGGGCATGATGGACGTGACGGAGGATTTCCGCAGCGCGGTCCGGAAGGCCTGTCAGGAAAAACAGATCTCGGACGGGATCGTCACCGGCTTTACGACGGGAGGCGTCGCCGCGCTTACCACGCTGGAATTCGAACCCGGCATGGTGACCCGGGACCTGAAGCACGCGCTGGACATCATTTCCCCGTATCTCGATAAAGACGGACGGGTGGTGTACTACAAGCACCATGAGACCTGGGGTGACGACAATGGATCCAGCCATATCAAGTCCGCGATCCTTTCCCCGTTCATCACCGTTCCGTTCGTAAACGGAGAGATCACGGTCGGTCCCTGGCAGAATCTTACGCTCGTGGAATGCGACGTGCGGGACCGGCACCGAGAGATCGTCTTCCAGGTAATGGGAGAGTGACCCGTGAGCAGGATCCGCCTGATCGGCCTTGACCTGGACGGGACCGTCCTCAGGCCGGACAAGACCATCGGTCCGGGTACGCGGGAAGCGATCCGGGCCGCGGGGAACGCAGGCTGTGAGATCGTCTACGTCACAGGGAGGCCTCTCGCCGGCGTTCCGGAGTTCCTGCTGCAGATCCCCGGCATCCGCTGTCTGATCACCTCCAACGGTGCCATGACCTACGGGATCAATGGCGAAGGCGCGGTCCCCGCTTTTCCTCCGGCTGCGGACGCTCCGTTCGCACCGATGTGCGGAAAGGTGCGGGTGCGTGCCCTGCGTGAGGCCCTGTACGCCCCTCAGACCGCTGCTTTGATCGCGGACCGGGCGGAGTCCATGGGACTCATCTGCGCGGCTTTTGCGGGCGGTATGGGCTTCTGCGGGCAGGGTTCCTACGACCGGCTGATCCGCCTGCTTTCCGGAAAGCCCGCTTACCGGTATTTCCGGGAGAGCAGAAGAGCAGTGGAGGATCTTCCATCCTTTCTTGCGGGACACCGCGAAGGTGTGGAGAATTTCTGGATCATCGCAGAAGACCGGCAGCGGCAGAAGGAACTGTCCCGCTGGATCCGGGAGACGTTTTCCCTCCAGACCGTGGAGGCGGCGAACGGCGATCTGGAGATCGGAGCGCCCGGCGCGGACAAAGGGACAGCCTTTGCGCATCTGGCGGAGATGCTCGGCCTCTCCATGGAAGAGACGGCCGCGGTGGGAGACAGTGAGAACGACCTGCCGCTTCTTACGGCAGCCGCTGTTCCGGTGGCCATGGGAAATGCGTCGCCGATGATCCGGCAGCTCGCATCCTTTACGGTCGGCACCAATGAGCAGGACGGAGCGGGAGAGGCCGTCCGGCGTCTTCTTGCAGAAACATGAAAAAGAAACGGACAGAGGGAAGCTCCCTTCTGTCCGTTTTTACTATTTTCAGTCTTCTCTTAAATGCACGGCCGACGCCGCCTGTCTTCTCCGGCTTTCATCGAGAGCCGCGTAATGCCTTCGGGTGGTATTGACGTCCTTGTGGCCGAGAACGTCCGCAACAAGATAGATGTCCCCGGTCTCCTGATAGAGCGCGGTGCCGTAGGTGCTGCGCAGCTTGTGCGGGGTGATCCGCTTGGACGTGGTCACGCCGGAGGCGTATTTTTCCACCAGATTTTCCACAGAGCGGACATTCATGCGCTTCCGCTGGGTGGAGTAGAAGAGGGCGTGCTCGTGCCCGGCGACAGGGGTGATCCCTTCCCGGACGGCCAGATATCGCTTCAGAGCCTGCTCGACCTCGCTTCCGAAATAGACGTTCGCCTCATTTCCTCCCTTGCGGACGATATGGATGCAGTTGTTCTTAAAGTCCAGATCCTCGACATCGAGTCCCACGCACTCAGAGACCCGGATGCCGGTCCCCAGGAGCAGCGTCACCAGCGCCAGATCGCGTTCGACCGTGCGGTCATGGTATTTTTTTGCCTGACCGGTGAGAGAAGCGCCGCAGTTCTCAATATGATCGAGCAGAAGCGCTACCTCGTCGCTGTCCAGACGGACGATGGTCTTTTCGTGGACCTTCGGCATCTCAATGAGCACCGTCGGATTCGTCCGGATCAGCTCCTGCCGGAAATACCAGGCGTAAAAGCTGCGGAGGGCGGACATTTTCCGCTTGAGGCCCTTTTCGCCGTTCGTCAGGGCCTTCCGTCCCTGTGATTTCCGCTCATCGGTGTTGTAGACCTTCAGATATTCCATATATTCATCGATATCCCTGGCCGTGACCCGGTCAAGATCCTCCACGCGGAAATCCTGCATCGTATGATTCCGGTAGACCGGATTCATCTGGATCAGGAACTGGAAGAAGACCCGGATGTCCTGCGCGTAGGAAATGCGCGTGCGCGTCGCCGCGGAGGAGCTCCTCGCTCGGAAATAATCCTTCGCAAAAGGCGGCAGATCACGGAGGATCTCCCGCAGCTTCAGGATATTCCTGATATCATTTTCTTCATGGTAGGTCGTCCGCTCTGCCATATCATATCCTTTATACAGATTGTCTTTTATGCTGCAATTCAATTATATCACGATGCGGCAGCCGTTGCCACGGCGGATCTTCAGTATATGAAGAAAGGTATTTCGCTGAAGATGACATAGAGGGAGCGTTCCGGTTCTGGTATAATTAGGAAGAGATGCATCAGGCCGGCGGAAGTGGTCAGGCATGATGCAAGATGTAAGCGGTTTCTGGCAAAAATGCATAT
>ONST01000009.1 GCA_900320575.1 uncultured Eubacteriales bacterium | reverse complement strand
CGGCAGGGAGCTCCTGCCGAGGAAAGAAGGTGAGACTTTTGGTAGAGCTGGATCAGATTAAATACGAACTGAATTCCTATGACGAACCATTAGTTGAAATGAGGGATTCACTTTGACCTCGCTAACAAAGAGCGACGGATCCAGGAATTAAACAGAGAGATGGAGGATCCCCATCTTTGGGACGATCCCCAGGAAGCCCAGAAGAAGACCAAACTTCTGGCGGCCATGAAGGACGACGTGCAGGGCTACGCGGCTCTGACGGGCCTTGTCAGCGACATCCGGGACCTCATCGAGATGGCGGACGAGGATCCGGATCCTTCGATCGTATCGGAAGTGCAGGAGATGTACGGCCAGTTCAAGGCCGATTTCGAGAAGATCCGCATGCGGACCCTGCTCTCCGGCGAGTACGACAGCTGCAACGCCATCGTGACGCTCCATGCCGGCACCGGCGGGACCGAGGCCATGGACTGGTGCAGCATCCTCTACCGCATGTACACGCGGTGGGCGGAGGCGCATCACTTCCAGACGGAGGTCCTCGATATGCAGGAGGGCGACGAGGCGGGTCTCAAATCCGTGACCTTCCAGATCAACGGAGACAGCGTCTACGGCCTGCTGCGGTCGGAGCACGGCGTGCACCGGCTGGTCCGCATTTCCCCGTTCAACGCCAACGGCAAGCGGCAGACCTCCTTCGCGTCCTGCGAAGTCATGCCGGACATCGAGGAGGATCTGGACGTGGAGATCGATCCCAAGGACATCCGGATCGACACCTACCGCTCCTCCGGCGCGGGCGGACAGCACATCAACAAGACGTCCTCCGCGATCCGCATCACGCATTTCCCGACGGGCATCGTCGTGACCTGCCAGAACGAGCGCTCGCAGCTCCAGAACAAGGACAAGGCGTTCCAGGAGCTGAAGATCAAGCTCTATATGCTGAAGCAGGCGCAGAATGCGGAGAAGCTGGACGACATCCGCGGCAAGGTGGCGGAGATCGCCTGGGGCAACCAGATCCGGTCCTATTTCCTGCAGCCGTACCAGCTGATCAAGGACCTCAGGACTGGCGAGGAGATGACCAACGCCCAGCGGGTGCTGGACGGAGATATCGATCCCTTCATCAACGCGTATCTGAAGTGGACCGCTCTGGGCAACAAGGACGAGACCCAGAAGGTATAAGAGGGAAGAAACAATGATTTATGCTGCAGTCATGGGCTACGGCACCGTAGGCGCCGGAGTGGTGCAGGTGCTGACGATGAACCGGGACGAGGTGAAACGGCACACGGGCGAGGAGATCGCCGTGAAATACGTGCTCGACCTGCGCGATTTCCCGGGAAGCCCCGTGGAGAAGATCCTGACCCACAATTATGAGGATATCCTGAACGATCCGGAGGTCCGGATCGTGGTGGAGACCATGGGAGGCCTCCGCCCCGCGTACGATTTCACGAAGCGCGCCCTTATGGCGGGGAAGCACGTGTGCACCTCCAATAAGGAGCTGGTGGCGGAGCACGGCGTCGAGCTGTGCCGGATCGCGGCCGAGCATCAGGTGAACTACCTGTTCGAGGCGAGCTGCGGAGGCGGCATCCCGATCATCCGGGCACTCAACGCCTCGCTCACCGCGGACCGGATCGAGATGGTGGAGGGCATCTTAAACGGCACCACCAACTACATCCTCACCAGCATGGCCGAGGAAGGAAAGGAATTCGACGACGCGCTCCGGGAAGCCCAGAAGATGGGCTACGCGGAACTCCATCCGGAAGCGGATATCGAGGGCTGGGACGCCTGCAGAAAGATCGCGATCCTCTCTTCTTTAGCCTACGGGCAGCACATTTCCTATAAGGACGTGCACACCGTCGGCATCACGGAGATCGACGCGGCGGATATGACCTACGCGAAGGCAGCCGGCTGCAAGATCAAGCTGATCGGGCGCAGCTGCCGCGAGGAGAAGGGCGTCTCGATCCTCGTGGAACCGATGATGATCGGGCCGGAGAACCAGCTGTACTCGGTGGACGGCGTCATGAACGCGGTCTTCGTGCGCGGCAACGCCCTCGGCGACGCGATGCTCTACGGCAGCGGAGCCGGCTCCCTTCCCACCGCCAGCGCGGTGTGCGGGGACGTGGCGGACTGCGCGAAACATCTGAACAAGACGATCCGCACGGGGCTGACGGAGGAGAACGCTTCCGTTCTTCCCGCGGGAAATGTGCCCGGGCGCTTCTTCGTCCGCATGGACGGCGACGCCGGAAAGGCAGCGGTCCTTGCCGGGGCCGGCGGCGTGATGCGCCTTCCGGAATTCCCGGAGGAATTCGCCTTCTTTTCGGAACAGATGACGGAAGAGGAGCTGCGCACCCGGTGCGCCGCTTTCGGGAACGTGCGGAAGATCATCCGCAGAGGCTGAGCGAAGAAGATGCTGGTAGTAAAAAAATTCGGCGGGACTTCCGTGGGATCTCCGGAAAAGATCCTCAATGTGGCCGGCCGCTGTATCGAAGATTATCAGAAGGGGAACGACGTGGTCGTGGTGCTGTCCGCGATGGACCAGTCCACGGATGAACTGATCTCCCTGGCCCGCCAGGTGAATCCCAGACCGGGAAAGCGGGAACTGGATATGCTGATGGCGACCGGAGAGCAGGTCTCCGTGGCGATGATGGCGATGGCGATGGACCGCCTCGGCGTGCG
>ONST01000036.1 GCA_900320575.1 uncultured Eubacteriales bacterium | reverse complement strand
GGTCTGTGAACTGACAGCGGAGGATCTGGGCTTCGGAGATCTGTTTCCGGCCAGCCACATGATCTGGCACGATACGATAGAGATCTGACGGGAGGCAACGCGATGGGAGGATATCGGCTCTGCCGGATCAAAGCGGCGGAACATCCCTATTTTATCGAGGCGATCTCGACGAACGTCTACACGATCGAAGAGCTCTGCTACTATATGTTCCACAATACGGCGCTGATCGACGCCACGTTCGTGGGAACGCAGCTGACCCGCTGGGTGGCGCAGGAGCTGGGGCTTGCGAAGACGGCGACCGCCATGGAGCGGGCATTTCTGGAAAATAAGAACCTCGCGGACTTTCTGGTGCCGGTCTTCGAGGAGACCGGGTACCTGACCGCGCAGGAGATCCGCCAGTACCGGGCGGATCTGGAGAAGCAGCTGCGGGATCCCTCCTACGTGCGGATGAAGCGCAAGGGAGACGCCCTGGCGCGCTACGGAAAGTTCGCGGCGGCGGGGCGCACCTGGCGGCAGGCCCTCGATCTGGCGGAAAACCTGGAAAATGAAGAGGAACTCCCGGAGGAACAGTTCCGGCAGCGGAAGAAGGACTTCATGGCTTCGGTCTGGCACAATATCGGTGTGACCGGCATGAAGATGCTCGATTACGAGGAGAGCATCAGCGCTTTTGCGAAGGCCTGCACCCTGCGGGGCTCCGCGGAGGACCAGGAGGCCTATCTGACGGCGTTCGCGCTCGGGAAGCCGCGGGAGAAGTTCGAGGAGCGCGCGGCGGAGCTGGAGGTCTCCCCGGAGGATGCCGGGCAGATCCTCAGCCGGATCGATACGGTCCGGGAGGAACTGCACGTGCGGATGCCGGAGCGGCCGGAGGAATACCTGCGGAAGCTCACGGCCCGGTATCACAACGCCGCCGGCGCGTAAGGAGGAAATGCATTTGAAATTCTGGAACCGGATCGCTGCGATCCTGCTGTGTCCCGTGCTGCTTGCCGGGTGCGGCGCTTCCGCGCAGGAGGCGCCGGGAACGGCTGATTCCGTTCCTGTGCATACCGACAGCTCCGGAGCGCCCGTGCTGCGGGTCGGCTTCGCCCAAGACAGCGCGCCCTACTGCTACAGCATCGGGAACAGCCAGGAAATGAACGGTTTTGACGTGGAGCTGGCGGAGGCTCTGTGCGAGGATCTCGGATGGACGCTGGAAGCGGTCCGCGTTTCTCCGGAGACGCAGGAGGCAGAGCTCCTCTCCGGGCATATCGACTGTCTGATCGGCTGGTCGGACGACGGCTCGGGAGATGCTCCCTACGCGCTGACAGCGCCTTATATGGATCAGTCCGTGGTCGCCGTGGTGCAGGAAGATTCCTCTCTGTACGAGCTGAAGGACCTGATCGGCATGACCTCGGTCACTGCGGACCGCTCGCCGGCCCTCGACGCGCTGATCTATGATCCCGGAGACGGGAGCAACGACCGCAACATACAGCTGGCGGCCGCTTTCTATGATCTCTATGTGGAGCCGGATTACTCCTCCTGTTTTCAGCAGCTGGAGGAGGACGACATTGAGTCCGTGATCGCGGAGCGCTCCTTTGCGCTCTATGCGCAGAAGCAGTCCGAAGTCCCCTTCCGGATCCTGGAGGAGCCCATAAAGACGGATTACCGGACGATCGCCTTCGCGGACGGAGAGAGCGCCGTCTGCCGGGCAGTGTCGGAATCTCTGGCACACCTTCTGTCCGACGGCACGGCGGAGATGCTGTCCCGCCACTTTATTTCCTGGAGACTGGAGGAGATCCTGCTGCTCCCGGAGGAATAAAGGCCCGTGGAATGGGGTTGACCGTTCGCGGTGCCTGTGCTATGATGAAGCAGTGCTTTACCACGGTAGAGCACTGCTGTTCTTTTTTCCGGCAGCCTTTCGCAGGAAAGACCGGAGGGAACGGCGGTATCCTGTGACATAAAAAGAGGAGAAGGTTATGAAGAAGAAAATGACGGCACTGTTGATGGTCTCCGTGATGGCAGCCTCCCTTATGGCCTGCGGCGGCAAGAGCGCTGACAGCAGCGCTGCGGCTCCGGCGGATTCCGCGGTCTCCGCGCCTGCGAGCACTGCGGCTCCTGCTTCCGAAGCGGCGTCTGTTCCGGCTGCGTCCGAAGCGGCGGAGGCGGAGAGCGATCTCGCCTACGTGCAGCAGAAGGGCAAGCTGGTCGTCGGGATCACGGATTTCGAGCCCATGGACTACCGCGGTGAGGACGGAGACTGGATCGGCTTTGACGCGGATATGGCGAAGGCCTTCGGCGAGAGCCTCGGCGTAGAGGTCGAATTTGTGGAGATCGACTGGGACAACAAGATCCTGGAGCTGGACGGCAAGACCATCGACTGCGTATGGAACGGCATGACCCTGACCGACGAAGTGACCTCGGCCATGGAGTGCTCGAACCCCTATTTCAACAATGCCCAGGTCGTGATCCTTCCGTCTGACGTTGCGGAAGATTACGAGAGCGTCGAGGATCTGGCGGACCTGACCTTCGCTGTGGAGAGCGGAAGCGCCGGCGAAGCGGTGATCGCGGATCTCGAGTATGACTACATACCGGTCAAGGCCCAGTCCGACGCCCTGATGGAAGTGGCGGCCGGGACCTCCGATGCGGCTGTGATCGACCTGCTGATGGCGATGGCCATGACCGGCGAGGATACCAGCTACGAAGATCTGACCTATACGATCGAGCTGAACAGCGAGGAGTACGGCGTCGGCTTCCGCAAGGGTTCTGACCTTGCGGCGGTCCTCGATGAGTATTTCGCTGCTGCCTACGAGGACGGCACGATGGCCGAGATCGCCGAAGAGTACGGCATCGACGCTGAGGCTGCCCTGATCGAACAGTAAGGCTTTCCCGTAGAAACTGCTGACGACCAAAGGAGCGGGTAAGGAATACCCGCTCCTTTCGCGCGGTCTGTCTGTAAAAAGGAGATCGATCCATGGAACTGATCCTGCAACAGCTCCCCATCGTTATTCGTTCGCTGAATATGGGATTTCTGCAGACACTGAAGCTTTTCTTTGTGACGCTTCTGGGGGCGTTTCCCCTGGGGCTGATCATCGCCTTCGGCTCCATGTCCCGCTTCCGTCCGCTGTCCGGACTGACCAAATGCGTGGTCTGGGTCGTCCGGGGGACGCCGCTGATGATCCAGATGCTGATCATCTACTATTTCCCGGGGCTCGTCCTGAAGAACCCGATCTGGGGCGGAGGCGAGAGCGGCCGCTTTCTGGCGGCGTCGGTCTCCTTCATTCTCAACTACGCCTGCTATTTTTCGGAGATCTACCGGGGCGGCATCCAGAGCGTGCCGGTCGGTCAGGAAGAGGCCGGCCTTGTGCTGGGCATGACGAAGAGGCAGATCTTCTTCCGCGTCACGCTTCTGCAGATGATCAAGCGGATCGTTCCGCCGATGTCCAACGAGATCATTACGCTGGTAAAAGATACGTCGCTGGCGCGGATCATCGCCCTGCAGGAGATCATCTGGGCGGGGCAGGCCTTCATGAAGGGCTCGCAGGGCATTTCCGGCGCGATCTGGCCGCTGTTCTTTACGATGGTCTATTACCTGATCTTCAACGGTCTTCTGACGATCCTTCTGGGACGTCTGGAGGCGAAGCTGAACTATTTCCGCTGAAAAGGAGGACGCGCAGATGGCAATTCTCGAGGTGGAACACATCCGGAAAAGCTTCGGCCGGACCGAAGTGCTCAAAGACATCAGCTTTATGCTGGACCGCGGCCGGGTGGTCTCGATCATCGGGTCCTCGGGCAGCGGCAAGACGACGCTCCTCCGCTGCCTGAATTTTCTGGAGACCCCGGATGCGGGCGTGATCCGCGTGAACGGCGACGTCCTGTTCGACGGAGATAAACCGGAGACGCTCCGGGAGGACCGGATCCGCAGCAAACGGCTGCATTTCGGCCTGGTCTTTCAGAATTTCAACCTGTTCCCGCAGTATACGGCTCTGGAAAATATCATGCTGGCGCCGACCCTTCTCGCGAAGGACAAAAAGAGCGGGCAGAATCTGAGACCGGAGGAGATCCGCGCGACCGCGGAGGAGCTCCTGGAGCGGATCGGCCTTGCGGACCGCAGGGACAATTATCCGCACCAGCTCTCAGGCGGGCAGCAGCAGCGGGTGGCGATCGCCCGCGCGCTGGCGCTCAAGCCCGATATCCTCTGCTTCGACGAGCCGACCTCGGCTCTCGATCCGGAACTGACCGGGGAAGTGCTGCGGGTCATCCGCGCGCTCGCCGAGCAGCATACGACCATGATCATCGTCACCCATGAAATGGCGTTCGCCCGCGACGTGGCGGACCAGGTCATTTTCATGGACGGCGGCAGGATCGTGGAGCAGGGAGATGCCCGGAGCGTGATCAATTCTCCCCAGAATGAACGGACACGCCAGTTCCTGGCTCACTACAGCCGGAACGGCGAATGAGAACGGAAGCTCCGGCAGAACTTGCATTTGCCGGAGCTTTCGTGTATGATACTTGCGGATCTTTTCCGCCGGACATGTGCGGAATGTGCGGTTTTTTATCACCGGAGGATACGAATGAGTACACAGGACCGTTATGTCAGCCCCCTCTCGGAGCGTTACGCGAGCCGGGAGATGCAGGCTGTTTTTTCGCCGGACCGGAAGTTCCGGACCTGGAGGAAGCTGTGGATCGCGCTTGCCGAGACCGAACAGGAGCTCGGTCTTCCGATCACCGATGAGCAGCTCGAAGAGCTCCGCGCCCATGCGGACGACATCAATTACGAGGACGCCAGACGCAGAGAGAAGGAAGTCCGTCACGACGTGATGTCCCATGTCTACGCCTACGGCCTGCAGTGCCCGAAGGCGAAGGGCATCATCCACCTCGGCGCCACCAGCTGCTATGTGGGCGACAATACCGACGTGATCCTGATGCGCGACGCGCTGGAGATCATCCGCCGTAAGCTCCTCAACGTGCTGGCGAAGCTCGCGGATTTCGCGGACGAATACAAATCGCTTCCGACCCTCGCATTTACCCACTATCAGCCGGCCCAGCCCACCACGGTGGGAAAGCGCGCCTCGCTGTGGATGAATGAGTTCCTGATGGATCTGGAGGATCTGGATTATGTGAAGGGGTCGCTCAGGCTCCTCGGATCGAAGGGGACCACCGGTTCTCAGGCGTCCTTCCTCGAGCTGTTCGAGGGAGATCATGAGAAATGTGAGCGGCTCGATCCGATGATCGCGGAGAAAATGGGCTTCCCGGGCTGCGTTCCCGTCTCCGGTCAGACCTATTCCCGCAAGGTGGATACCCGGGTGCTCAACGTGCTCGCGGGCATCGCGGCGAGCGCCACGAAGTTCTCCAACGATATCCGGCTTCTGCAGCACATGAAGGAGATCGAGGAGCCCTTTGAGAAGAGCCAGATCGGTTCCTCGGCCATGGCCTACAAGCGGAATCCCATGCGCTCGGAGCGCATCGCGTCCCTGTCCCGGTATCTGATCGCCGACGCGCTGAACCCGGCGATCACCTCCTCGGTGCAGTGGTTCGAGCGGACGCTCGACGACTCGGCGAATAAGCGCCTGTCCGTGCCGGAGGGGTTCCTCGCGGCGGACGGCATTCTCGATCTGGTCGCGAATGTGGTGGACGGCCTCGTGGTCTATCCGAAGGTCATCCGGAAGCACATGATGGCGGAGCTGCCGTTCATGGCGACGGAAAATATCATGATGGACGCCGTGAAGGCCGGCGGAGACCGCCAGGAGCTTCACGAGAAGATCCGTCAGCTGTCCATGCAGGCCGGCCGCCACGTCAAGGAAGAGGGCGGCGACAACAACCTGCTGGAGCTGATCGCGGCGGACCCCACCTTCCATATGACGCTCGAAGATCTGGAGAGATCCATGGACCCCGCGAAATACGTGGGACGAGCCCCGCAGCAGGTGGAGGCGTATTTGAGAGATCATATCCGGCCGCTTCTCAATGAGAACCGGGACGTGCTCGGCTGGACGTCCGAGATCAGCGTCTGAGCGGAAGCGGAACGGACAGAACAAGGCATTACCCGCTCTGTTTTCGGGCGGAGCGGCAGATTTGAAAGACCGGCACGGCCGGTCCGGTGAGAACCGGGAGGCAGCAGATGGTAACAGCAGTCGTAGGCGCGAACTGGGGAGACGAGGGCAAAGGCAAGATCACGGACATGCTTGCCCAGCAGGCGGATATCGTCATCCGCTATCAGGGAGGCGCGAACGCCGGACATACCATTAAAAATGAGTACGGCAAGTTCGCTCTTCACACGCTTCCCTCAGGCGCATTTTCCAAAGGCGTCGTCAATGTGATCGGGAACGGAGTGGCGCTGAACGTCCGTCAGGTCCTGAAGGAGATCCGGGAGATCACGGAGAAGGGCGTGCCTGCTCCGAATCTTCTGATCTCGGACCGCGCGCAGATCGTCATGAGCTACCATGTGCTCTTTGATTCCCTCGAGGAAGCGCGTCTCGCCGGAAAGTCCTTCGGCTCGACCCGCTCCGGCATCGCTCCGTTCTTCTCCGACAAGTTCGCGAAGACCGGCATCCAGGTCAGCGAGCTGGCCGATATGGACGCGCTCCGGGAGAAGGTGGAGGGGCTCCTCGTGCAGAAGAATCTCCTTCTGACACAGCTCTATCACCAGCCGGAGCTGAAGACGGAGGACATCATGCAGGAGCTCGCGGAGTACAAAGAGTTGCTCGCGCCGTATGTCTGCGACACCTCCGCCTATCTCTGGCAGGCGCTGAAGGAGGGAAAGAATATCCTTCTGGAGGGACAGCTGGGCACGATGAAGGACCCGGACCACGGCATTTATCCGATGGTCACCAGTTCCTCGCCGCTCGCCGGCTACGGCGCGGTCGGCGCCGGCATTCCTCCCTACGAGATCAGGCGGATCATCGCGGTCACCAAGGCCTATTCCTCCGCGGTGGGCGCCGGTGAATTCGTCTCCGAGATCTTCGGGGCGGAGGCCGACGAGCTCCGCGACAGGGGCGGCGACGGCGGCGAATACGGCGCTACCACCGGACGGCCCCGCCGCGTCGGTTTCTACGACGTGGTCGCCTCCCGCTACGGCTGCCGCCTGCAGGGAGCGACCGAGGTCGCCTTCACGGTCCTCGACGTGCTCGGCTATCTCGATGAGATCCCCGTCTGCACGGGCTACGAGATCGACGGAAAGGTGACGGAAGAGTTCCCCACCACCACGCTGCTGAAGAAGGCGAAGCCGGTCTGGACCGTCCTTCCGGGCTGGAAGTGCGATATCACGGGCATCCGCAGCTATGAGGAGCTGCCGGAGAACTGCCGGAAATACGTGGAATTCATCGAGGAGAAGCTGGGCTTCCCGATCACCATGGTCTCCAACGGACCGGGGCGGGAGGATATCATTTACCGCTGATAACAAATAAAAAGATGCTGCCGGATCCTTTCGAACAAGAAGGATCCGGTTTTGTCGGATTACGGAGAAGGCTGATTTTATGAAAATCGTTGACCGCATCATCCAAAAGCTGCCCAAAGATTCCAAAAAGCTCAAGCTCCTCCTGGCGGGGGAGGCCGCGGCGGCCGTCCTGCTCGCCGCGCTTGCCATCGGTCTTGCGGGCGGATCTGCAGGAGGCGGGAGATCTGTTTCTCCTGCCCCGGCGTCTCCGACCCCGACACCGGAACCGCCCCTTGTGGAGCCGGAGATCCCTGCCCAGGCGCCTCCGGAGAAGACCGTCCGCCTGGCCTACACCGGGGACGTGATCGGACACATGGGCATTATCTACGACGCCATGCGGGACGGAGGCTTCTCCCTGTCCCATCAGTTCGAGTACGCGGGGGACTGGATCGAGGACGCGGATTTTGCGATCTGCAACCTGGAGACCACGCTGGCGGCGGATGATTATTCCGGCTATCCCCGCTTCGGATCCCCGGACGGACTGGCGGATTCTCTGAAAAATGACCTCGGCTTCGATCTGGTGACCACCGCCAACAATCACTGCGTCGACCGGAATTACGACGGCCTGGTGCGCACGCTGGATGTGCTCGACGACATCGGGCTGCCCCACGTGGGGACCTACCGCACCCAGGAGGAGCGGGACGAGAACCGCGGCGTGGTGACCGCGGACGTGGACGGCGTCTCCATCGCATTCCTCGATTATACCTACGGCACGAACGGCATTCCCGTGCGGGTGGACGGCAGCGTCAACCTCTTCAACAACAGCGGCAGCGACGACGACGTGGAACTGGACGAGGAGCTGCTCGCGGACGACCTCGAGTACGCCCGCTCCCTGCACACGGATTTCATTATCGTGATGATGCACTGGGGGCAGGAGTACCATATCAAAGAGAACGGCGATCAGGACGAGGCGGCGGACTTCCTGCTGGCCCACGGGGCGGATATGGTCCTGGGAGGACACTCTCACGTGCCCCAGCCCATGGAATACCGGACAGTCACGGATATCTGGGGGAATGAGAAGACCGGACTTGTGGTCTTCTCTCTCGGAAACCTGATCGCGGACCAGGTGGACAACGACACCCAGATCACGGCCGTCGTGAACATCGATCTGACGGTCGGGGGTAATGAGCCCCCGCGGGTGACGGACGTGACCTACGTCCCGCTCTATTACCTGCAGCGGGAGGACACGGCGCGGGAGGAGTTCCTGCTGGTGGATTCCCGGGCGCTCGTGGAGGACTACGAGGGCGACAACACCTATTATTTTACGAATTCCTACATTTATGATCTTGTAGACGACAGCATCGGGCGCTGCGCCGAGCTCCTCGGGGAGGACTGGGAGTACACCTCCTGAAGTTTTTTACAGGAGAAACTGCCCCGGCGCACCCGCCGCTGAAAGAAAGAAAGGAACCGATATGAAACAGCCAAAACGCATTCTGGCCCTTCTGGGGGCGGTCCTTCTGGCCGGCATGTATGTCTGCACCCTGGTGTTCGCTCTTATGAAGAGCGAGCTCGCCCAGACCCTGTTCCGGGCGTCCCTGGGCTGCACGATCCTCGTGCCGGTGCTGCTCTATGCCTTTCTGCTGGCCGCGCGGATGCTGCGTCCGGCGAAATCGCCGCTGGTCGACAATGTGATCTTCGATCTGGGAAATGTGCTCATTGACTTCGGCTGGGAGGAACTGGCACGGAAGAACGGCATGACTGACGCGGATATCGGGGTCATGAAGGAGAAAGTGGTGGGATCCTCTTACTGGGAAGAATTTGACTACAGCCGGATCCCCTACGAGGAGGCGGCGGAGCGCTTCTGCGCGGAGCTGCCGGAACTGGCAGACCGCCTCCGGCCTACCCTGATGCACCTTGAGGACTGCTTTTCCGTGTATTCTTATGCAGAGAGCTGGATCGCGGAGCTGCGCCGGAAGGGCTACGGGGTCTATTTTCTCTCGAACTGGTCGGAGACGATCGAGAAGCGCCTGGAGGAAAACGGCACCATGGCCTTCCTGAAGGCGATGGACGGCGGCCTGTGGTCCTGGGAGATCCGCGACATTAAGCCGCATCCGGCTGTCTACAGGGCGTTCCTTGCGCGGTACGGGCTCGATCCGGAGCGCTGCGTCTTTCTTGACGACTCGGAGAAAAATGTCGAAGGCGCGCGGAACTGCGGCATCCGCGCCATCCGTTTTCAGAATTATGACGACGCAAGAGAGAAACTGGCCGGTCTGGGCGTGAAATAAACTGCATATCAGGTGATGCATGTAAGCGGCTTCGGAGCCATTCACCGGGCCGCCTTTTTTATTTCCGGAAAACAAGACCGGACACCTCGATTCGAAGATACGCCGGTGCACGCAGCGGTTTTTTCCGGGAATGGAACTGCTCCAGTGGGATATACAATAAAAGGATAAAAAGTGCAGAAAAACGATAGCACAGAGCCGGTCTTTTCAGTAGGAAAGACTCATAAAGAAACCTTGCAAATCAAATGAGGAGGAAAAATCAATGGCAAAAGAACTCGGTCTGGATAAAGACGGCCAGCAGAAGCATCTGGGTCCGGCAGATTATCTTACTGACTCTCTGGGACAGTTCGGTCTGAACTCCCTGAACCAGCTCACCGGTCAGCTCACCTTTTTCTACACCACCAAGGCAGGTATGGCCTCCGGAACCGTTGCGACGGTCCTGCTGATCTCCAAGATCTTTGACGCGGTCACCGACCTGTTCATGGGCAAGATCGTGGATAAGACCAATACCAAGACCGGTAAGGCGCGCCCCTGGCTGTTCCGCATGATCATCCCGCTGTTCCTGGCCTGCGTGTTGCTGTTCACCGTTCCCAGCAGCTGGGGCAATTTCCGTTATGTCTATGCTCTGGTCACCACCGTATTCGCTTCCGCGATCGTCTATACAGCCATCGCCGTTCCCTACTACACGATGATGTCGTATAAGACCCGCAGTTCGGAAGAAAAAGGCCAGATGGGCACCTGGCGCGCGGCTGTCGGCTACGCGGTCGGCGTGGCCTGCGGAATCGGCCTGATCCCCATCACGGTTGCCCTCGGCGACGACCAGATGGCCTGGGTGAAGTTCGGTATCATTCTCGGCCTGCTCTCCGCGGTCTGCCTCTTCATCACCTACAAATTCTCCCGTGAGATCTATCACGACGAGGGTGCCATGGCGGAAAAGGAATCCAAGGTCGGCATTCTGGAAGGCGTGAAGATGCTGCTCACCAATAAGTACTGGATCCTGATCACCCTTGTCGGCGTGGCCATGAACATCATGTACGGCGTCATCCTGGTGGCTCCGATGTTCTACGGCTCCATCATTCTGGATAACCCCGGCTTCTACTCCACCGTCAACACCGTCAACATTTTCCCGTCGGTCGTCGGCTTCCTGACCGTCGGTCTGTGGATCAAGAAGTTCGGTCTGACCGGTACCGCAAGAATTGCCTGCATTATCGGTATCATCGGAAGCATCATCCGTATGTCCATGCCGATGAACTCTGTCGTGTTCCTTGCAGGCGGCTGCCTGATGATGTACGCGACGATCCCGCTTATTTCGGTCCTTCCGGCTATGACCCTGAATACCTCTGAGCAGAACATGCAGAATCACGGCGTGCGCATCACCGGTATGACCAACGCCTCCAACTCCTTCGTCGGCAAGCTCGGCGGCGGCGTGGGCGGCTCCCTGATCGGCTGGGTGCTGGCTGCAGGCGGCTACGATGCCTTCCTGGCGAACGGCGCAGGTCTCGCGAACCTCACCGGAACACTGAAGACCTCCGTGTTCGCTCTGAATTCCTACATCCCGCTTGCGATGTTCGTGCTGATCTTCCTGCTCCTGTTCAAGTATGATTATGAGGAGAAGCTCCCCGAGATCATTAAGGACAACGAGCGGATCGAAGCCGAGCTCCTTGCGAACAACCAGTAATTTCACAGTGTGCTGTCATACGGGGATGTGATCTCACATCCCCGTTTTTAAAAAAATGCAGGAGGAAAACGCAATGAAGATCACATTTCCGGAAACATTTACCTGGGGCGTCGCCACCGCCGCCGCGCAGATCGAAGGCGCAGCTTTTGAGGACGGCCGCGGCCCGTCCATCTGGGACGTTTTCAGCCGTCTGCCCGGGAAGATCGAGGGCGGCGGGATCCCGGACGTCTGCTGCGATTCCTATCACAATGTCGGCCGGGATGTGGCGATGCTCAAAGAGCTGGGCGTCAAAGCCTACCGGATGTCCTTCTCCTGGTCCCGGATCCTGCCGGACGGGACGGGACCGGTCAATGAGGCGGGAGTGGCCTATTACCGGAAGCTCCTTCTGGCGGTGAAGGAGGCCGGAATTGAGATCAATGCCACGATCTACCACTGGGATCTGCCCTATGCGCTGCAGATCAAGGGAGGCTTCGGGAACCGGGAGATCATTGACTGGTATCTGAATTATGCGTCGCTCCTGTTCGACCGCTTCGGGGATCTGGTGGACTACTGGGTCACCTTCAACGAGCCGATCGCGACCTATGTGGGGCACGCGAAGGGCTTCTTTGCCCCGGGCCTTTCCGATGAGAAATATGCCCGCCAGTGCATCCACCATCTGCTGGTCTGCCACGGCAGGGCCGTACAGCTCTTCCGGGAGAGGAAGCTGAAGTCCCGGATCGGAGTGGTCGTGGACGTATGGAAACATTATCCTGCCCGGCCGGACAACGAGGAGGACATTGCCAGCGCACTGGAGAACAATGAGATCCAGGGATACGGGATGTTCCTGCATCCGCTGTTCCTCGGAGGATACAGCAGTGTGCTGACCGCCTACATGGAAGAACACGATATGACCCCGAAGATGGAGCCGGACGACCTGGAGACTATCTGCCAGAAGCTGGATTTCTACGGGCTGAATTTCTACAACGGGCTCTATGACGACGTGGACGAAATGCGCCGCATGGAGGCGCAGAAGGCCTCCGGCGGCAATTTCCAGGACAGGCCGGTCCGGCATCTGGAGGCTGCCTACGATGTTCTGCACATGCTGAAAGAGCAGTATCAGATCGACATTCCCATCTATATTACGGAAAACGGCGTCGCCCAGAGCGACGGCCCGGACCGCGCCGCGATCCTCGGTGACGATGACCGGATCGCCTATGTCAGCGAAACACTGTATCATGTGCGGCGCGCGATGGATGACGGCATCGACGTCCGCGGCTATTATCTGTGGTCATTAATGGATAATTTTGAGTGGTCTGCCGGCTTCTGCGCCCGCTACGGGCTCTATTATACGGACTATGAGAACCTGCAGATGATCCCGAAAAAGAGCGTTTCCTGGTACCGTGACGTGATCAGGAACAGTGCTCTGGAAATGGAGCCCTGATATGAAGAACGTGAAGACTGCCGTGATCGGCTGCGGCGCGATCAGCGATATTTATCTCACCAACATGCTGGAGACCTTCTCCGGCCTCGACGTTGCGGCCTGCTGCGCCTCCCATCTGGAGCATGCGCAGGAAAAAGCGGAGAAGTACGGCATCCGCGCCGCCTCCACGCAGGAGATACTGCAGGATCCGGATATTG
>ONST01000119.1 GCA_900320575.1 uncultured Eubacteriales bacterium | reverse complement strand
GTGACGGTCCATATCAAGAAGATCCGCGAGAAGATCGAATTCGACACCAGCAAGCCGCAGTACATTGAGACGATCTGGGGCGTGGGGTACCGGTTCAAGGCATGAGTCTCTTTGGGAGGGACAGCATGGCGGATCGTTTCAGCGCCTTTGACAGGGAGAATCGGATCGTGCCGATCTGAATGATATGATAAGCAGGCAGGTCTCATGATATAAAACGGAGAAAGTAACAGCGATACAACCCGGATTTGCAGGTATGCAGGATGTATGAGATTAAAAATAATGCCTTCTATGATTATATAAAACAATATGATCCGGATCCCGAATATCATTTTGTCGGTGAGGTTGACTATCATCTGTTAAAAGATGATAAGCCTTATGAGGGCGTGCAATCTCACAGAGAGGCGCTGACCGCCGTCTTTGACCGGCTGGCGGAAAACAGCATAGAGGATCAGAAAAGCATCAGAGAAAGGTGCGGCGATGATATAGCAGATCAGCTGTCCCCGCTGGTCTATGATATCGATAAAGCCCGGCCGGCAGCACTAAATCCAAAGGATTTTTTCTATTGCCCGAATATTGTAAAGACCGATTATAACGGCAATGCCTTTTATGATGCCGAATGGAAGCCGAATGACGATAACTGCGGCACGACGGTTCCCTACTGGTATGCGCTGATGGAGCCGGTGCACGGCAGAAATAATAAGCCAGAGGACTTTAAAAAAGTGAATGAGTCCTTATTTCCAAATGGTACGGATACACTTGATGTATATGAATGGAGCACGGATTGGTCAGATTTCTTTGACGACGGACATGAATGGTATGGCGCATGCTGCTGGAGCATCTATGATAAGAGCATGAACAGATATGTAGTGATGCTTGTATCAGCAACAGACTGAGCAAATCCGGACTTGACGAGGCAGCCAGATGGAACTTGATGAAAAATGGATAAGAGCACATCTGCCGGAAGACTGCAGAGAGGAGCCGATCGACTGGTTTTCCGGTCTGTATCTGGATGGTCTCAAAGTAATGTCGGAAGGAGAACGCGGTGATCCTGACACGGTCCGCTATGAGGCGAAGGATGAGGAGGATCTGAAATGGTGGCAGCTGGATATCATCTGTGGTTTTGTCGGCAAAGCGGATCGATCCGGAACCTGGCGCTGGCACAGAGATCATGCGGAAAACGGCCGGTGGTACCAGGGGTTATGACTTTGAGAACCTGCGTTTCATCGAGATCAGTCATTCAAGGGAATACTGCGGTGATTTTGATAAATCCGAAGAAATAAAGCCGGAGAATATCATCCGGGTGGTGGACTGACAGACAGGAGGACCATGAAGTACTATATTGCAAGCTGTGTTTTCACATCCCAGTTCCCGGAGCTGAGCCGGAAAATTCAGAAGGCCATGCGGGAGCGCTGTCATCTGGAAGTCGTGCGCTGCTGTGTGGGGCAGTACAAGGTCCGGGAATTTGAGGAGCGCATGCCCGAAGGGATCTGTCGAGATCAGTGGGCACATCTTCCGGAATCCGGTGATTTCCGGCCGGGCGATACGGTGTATTCCCTGTGCCACAACTGCAATAATATCATTGAAGAGCAGCATCCCGGCGTGATCGTTCACTCCGTGTGGGAGCTGCTGGACCAGATGCCGGATTTCCCGCTGCCGGATTGCCGGGGAATGACTGCAACGGTTCAGGACTGCTGGCGGTCCCGTGACAGGAAGGAGGAGCAGGCAGCCGTGCGCTCGCTGCTTCGGAAAATGCATATCCGTTTTTCCGAAGCGCCGGAGCATCATGAGGCGGCGGAGTTCTGCGGAGTCTCCCTCTACCGTCCGCAGCCGCCCCGCAATCCAAAGCTGGCGCCAAAGCACTATGTCGAAGGAGCGGCAGGAAAATTCATTTCCCGCACAAAGGAGGAACAGACGGAACTTATGCTGGCGTACTGCGCCGGACTGAAACTGCAGCCGGTCATCTGCTACTGCCATTACTGCCTGGAAGGGCTGAAGCTTGGCGGGGCGGATGCGAAGCATCTTGCAGAACTGATTTTTCCAGTAAATTGAAACAACAAAGCAGCTGCCCGTCATTCTTAAGGAACGGCGGGCAGCTGCTTTATTATCTTCTTCCGGAATCCCGGTGCACCGTCTGACGCAAAAAGAGCTCTTTTTCAGCGGTAAAAGACGTCCGGTTTTCGGCGGAAATACCTGGCGGGGCGGTGCAGGCCGCTCATCTCCGCGCCGTCCGCTTCCTCGACCCACTCCGCGGCCTTGCGGCGGAAGTTCGGTGTCAGCAGAGAGCGGCCGAGGACCGCCTCGTAGGCCATCTGCAGCATTTTCAGGGTAAAGCGCTCCGGCATGAGGTCGAAGACGATCAGGCTGTCGCCCCCGGCGAGACTGCGGAGCTCAAGAAATGCGCGGAGCAGGATCTCCGCGTGGTCAAAGGCCAGGCCCTCCTGCTCTGTGATCCTGCAGGAGGTACTGACACGGGCGCCGCTGTAGGAGCGGGTGAGCGCAAGCTCTGCCGAAAGCGTGAGATCCCGGCGGGCGCAGAACAGCACAAGCCGGTAACGGAGGCGGACGTCCGCGCCGGTCTCCGTCTGTTCCTGCATTCTCTCCAGCTCGGTGACATCGATCCGGAACCAGTCCGCCTCCCAGGCGTCGGTTCCGGCGTGGACCCGGTAACGGGAGGCGTCGATGAGCGCCAGATGGGCGAGCGAAAGGATCCGGCCGCGGGGATCGCGGTCCGGGGCGGAAAAGGACGCGAAGGGAACCAGATGCGCGTCGGGAACGCCGGTCTCCTCGAAGAGCTCCCTGCGGGCGGTCTCTTCGACGGTCTCATCCGGCGTCACGAATCCGCCCGGCAGGGCCCAGAGGCCGCGGTACGGCCAGGAGCCTCTGCGGACCAGCAGGACCTTCAGCTCCTGCCGGGGATCCTTTCTGCGGGAATCCGCCTCTTCTCCCTCCATGACGGAAAATACGGCCATATCGGCGGCCACGGACGGCCGCGGAAAGTCCTCGATCCGGTAAGAGGCGAGGAAGGCCGCCTCCTCCGGAGACTGCGGTGTGTAGGACATCTTGACTGCTCCTTGTTCGTCCACCGGAAAATGGCGGCGGGGCTGACATTTCGCGGGCTCGGTCTCTTTCAGAAGCTGTGCGTTACAACATTCATAAGAGACCGGAGCCTTTGCATGATACGGTTCACAGGTAAGCAGGTTCCGGCGCACTCTTAAGAGGCGCGCCTGTTCCGGCACAGCGGAGCGCTACCGCACCACCAGGTGCGCGCTTTCCGCGGCCGGGCGGATGCGGACTTCATTTCCCGAACAGAAGGAAAGAGCGTCCTCCTCCATGCCGTCCGAGAAGATCACGCCGCCCTCCGGCATCGCCGAGGTCACGGTCAGCTCCCGGTTCCGGCCGATCTCTCCGCACACAAGCGCTGCCTGCGTCGAGCGGCTGGGAAAAGGCTCCCGCACGAGGAAGGTGAGGTCGTCCGCGTCCCAGGGGATCGGCGTGTAAGCGACGGTGCCTGCGCCGAAGAGCCTGGCGATGCCGTCCGCTTCCGCGAGGACCGATCGGTACCAGCCGGTGGAGCCCAGCCCTGTGGAGACGATGATGCCGCTGGAGGACTGGTTCTCCTGCTGTTTTCCGAAGCGGATCCGGTAGCGGGCGGAGGCGTGGCTCTTTATGCCGATGAAGAAATCGTTGACGGCGAGCATCCTCTGGCCGTCGCGGGTCAGGGCTTCCGCCATCGTGATGTTCTTTCTATTATAGCACCCGGAGAATACCTTTGGAAGAAGCTGCGCGATCTCGCCGGCCTCGAAGGGCAGGAGCACGCCGTCCCAGCGGGCCGGATCGGGGTTGACGCCCAAAAGAGGCTGGCCGCCGAGGTATTTCATGACGTTGGCCACCATGCCGTCCTGTCCGACGGCGATCACCGCGTCGTCCCGCCCGAAGACCATGCTTGGAACAAAGCTCCGGTCCACGGTCTGTACCCGGGCGAAGCGGGAGGCCGCCTCCGCCACGGCCATTACCGCCTCGCGGTAATTGCGGTCCTCGGTCACGTAATCCGTGAAATCCTCCCCCATGTGCTCGATGTAGAACCGCGCCTGCTCCACGGTGTTGTAGCGCTCCACCAGGAGCGTCAGGCGGGTCTTTCTGGTCACGATCACGGCCTTGTTCATTCCCCGTTCCATGGCGGTCCTCCTTTCGTAAATGCAGCGCCTGTCTTATTTTACCAGGCTGTCCAGAAGATCCGGCGTGATGTTGAGCGTCCCGATCTTCTCCGCGCCCTTTCCGATATCCGTAAAGGCCTGGGCGATCAGCTTTCCGCTGTCCATGCTGCTCATGGCCAGGGCACGGACGAGCTCCGGATCGAGGCCGGCAAGGAGCGTGAGGATCGCCTGTGTCTCGTAAATGCGGGAATCGGCGCGCTGGCGCTCATTTTCCGTCTGCAGTTCGACGAGGCTGCGGTTTTTCTCCTCGAGGGCGATGCTGTCCTCCATCTTCCGGCGGGCCATCTCGCTCTTGCGCTCCTGGAGCATTTTCTCGGTCTCCATCTGCTTCTCGCGGCGCTCCTTCTCCTTTTCCGCGACCCGGATCTCGGTGTTCAGCTCGTTCTCCTTAATGGCCCGCTCCTGTTCGATGGCGGCGTTGCGGCGGGAATACAGGGCGTCGTCCTGCTGCCGCAGGATCTCCTCGCGGGTCGCCGCCTCGAGCGCCTTGCGCATATCCGGCTGGGGACTGATCCCCAGGACCGTCACCGAGAGCAGGCGGATCCCGAGGCTCATCAGCGCCTCGTCCTCGCGGAGAGAGGCGGTCAGGACGTCCGCCAGCTCCGTGCCCGCGCCGACCGCTTCGCGGATCGTCAGATCCCGGAAGAAGCGCATTGCCCGGGCCTTCATCTGGCTGACGACCCGTTTCTCGATGGTCTGCTCCGCAAGAAGCTTTGCGGTCTCGTAGGCCTTGCGGCTGTTCCCGTAGGAAAAATCCAGCAGGCCGGCGGCGGAGGCGTAGTTTTCGATCACGTAGGCGGCGTCGCCCTGGACATTGATGCGCTGGAAGTCTGCGGTCAGAATGTCGTCGTAGGCGAAGCTGACGGCGGATTCCGTCATGGGGACGACCATCAGGGAGGTGCGCAGGGTGCTGTAGAGGCAGGAAATGCCGGCTCCCTCGCGGACGGTGCGGCCGCCTTTTACTGCAAAGACGTATTCGGTGGGGTTGAATTTCTGATAACGGATCGCCATGATGTGCTCCTTTCTGCCTGCCGGCATGTCTGCTGCGCGCGGGAGAGGTTCCCGGGGACTTTTAAATATAATCAAAACGAATATATCTTGTGATTTAAAGATAACATCAGTTTGATAATATGTCAAGCGCAAAGTTAAAATTTTTTTGAAAATATTAAAAAACAAAGAAAGACCGGGGATCTCACCCCCGGTCTTCCCAATGATCTGGTTTCTGCCGTGCTTAAAGACGGGTCCTGCAGCGCAG
>ONST01000089.1 GCA_900320575.1 uncultured Eubacteriales bacterium | reverse complement strand
TTTATAATGAAGCCGAACCGAACGGAAAGGAGAACATACCATGATCTATGCTGATAACGCGGCTACTACGAAAATGAGCAGGGCGGCTGTCCGGACCATGACGTCCCTGATGGAAGAGGAATGGGGCAATCCGTCAAGCCTGTACGCCCACGGGCAGAAAGCGAAGGAGGTCCTGGAGCAGGCGAGGGCGGATATCGCGGCTGTGATCGGGGCGGAGCCGCGCGAGATCACGTTTACCTCCGGCGGAAGCGAGGCGGACAATCAGGCGATCCTGTCTGCCGCCGCGCTTGGACAGAAGATGGGGAAGCGACATATCATTTCCACCGCATTTGAGCACCATGCGGTCCTGCATACGCTGGAAAAGCTGCAGAAAGAGGGTTTTGCGGTCACGCTTCTTGATGTCCACAGGGACGGGCTGGTGGTGCCGGAGGAGCTGGAAGCGGCGATCCGGGACGACACCTGCCTGGTGACGGTCATGTATGCCAATAATGAGATCGGGACGATCCAGCCCATACGGAAGCTGGGAGAGATCTGCAGAAGGCGAGGCGTCCTGTTCCATGTGGACGCCGTGCAGGCGGTCGGGCATATCCCGGTAAATGTCAAAGCGGACAACATCGATATGCTCTCCGCGTCCGGGCATAAGTTCCACGGTCCGAAGGGTGTCGGCTTCCTGTACGTGAAGAAGGGGATCCGCCTTTCCAGCCTCATCGAAGGAGGAGCGCAGGAGCGCGGGAAGCGCGCGGGAACGGAAAATGTCCCGGGAATTGCCGCTATGGCGGAAGCTCTGAAAGAGGCAGACTGCGGGATGGCGGAAAACATGATCCGTATAAGCGCGCTGCGGGATAAGCTGATCCGGGGACTGAAGGAGATCCCGCATTCCGCGCTGAACGGCGACGAGGCGCGGCGCCTGCCCGGAAATGTGAATTTCTGTTTTGAGGGGATCGAAGGAGAATCGCTGCTTCTTCTGCTGGATGACAAGGGGATCTGCGCTTCTTCCGGGTCTGCGTGCACGTCCGGTTCCCTGGATCCGAGCCACGTGCTTCTGGCGATCGGCAGGATGCATGACGTGGCGCACGGCTCGCTCCGGCTGAGCATCGGGGAAGAGACGACGGAAGAGGATGTCGCGTACATCATTCAGTCTGTGAAGGAAGTCGTGGAATATCTGCGCGGATTCTCTCCGATCTGGCGGGATCTGACGGCAGGGAAGAAGGCGTTCATTCTGTAATATCTGATGATAGGAAGCTGCCCTGCGGGGCATATCGGATCGGTAAAACAAGGAGGCAGGAAAAATGGCGTTATACAGTGAAAAAGTGATGGATCATTTTCGGAATCCCAGAAATGTCGGCGTGATCGAAGACGCGAACGGCATCGGGGAAGTGGGAAATGCGAAGTGCGGCGATATCATGAAGATGTACCTGAAGATCGAGGACGATATCGTTCAGGATGTGAAGTTCGAGACCTTCGGCTGCGGAAGCGCGATCGCATCCAGTTCCATGGCAACGGAGCTGATCAAGGGACAGCCGGTCAGCGAAGTGAAGAAGCTGACCAATAAGGCGGTCGCAGAGGCACTGGACGGCCTGCCCGACTACAAGATGCACTGCAGCGTGCTGGCGGAGGAAGCCATTCAGTCCGCGCTGGAGGATTATCAGAACCGGACCGGAAAAAACATTTGACCTTTCCCTGCGGCTCAATCATAATGAGATTGAGCCGCTTTTTTACTGTCTGCACGAAACCGGTCATGATCTGCTTTGGGAGGGACAGCCGGCATCTTAAACGCGGAATCTTTTCTGGAGGATCTTCATGGCAAACATTTATAAAGGAACACTGGGACTGATCGGAAACACGCCTCTTGTCGAGGTCACGAACATCGAACGGGAGCTGGCGCTGGAAGCCACTGTCCTGGTGAAGCTGGAGTATTTGAATCCGGCGGGGAGTGTGAAGGACCGCGTTGCAAAGGCAATGATCGAAGATGCGGAGGCGAAGGGAAAGCTGAAGGCGGGATCGGTCATTATCGAGCCTACTTCCGGAAACACGGGCATCGGCCTTGCGGTCATCGGGGCGGCTAAGGGCTACCGCGTGATTCTGACCATGCCGGAGACCATGAGCGTCGAGCGCAGAAATATCCTGAAAGCGTACGGTGCGGAGGTAGTCCTCACCGACGGTACGAAGGGCATGACGGGCGCGATCGAAAAGGCGGAGGAGCTCAGCGCAGCGATCCCGGGCAGCTTTATTCCCGGGCAGTTCGTGAATCCTGCCAATCCGGCCGTCCATAAGGCAACGACCGGCCCCGAGATCTGGAGAGATACGGACGGGAAGGTGGATCTCTTCATCGCCGGCGTGGGCACTGGCGGCACGCTGACGGGCGTCGGAGAATATCTGAAGGAACAGAATCCGGAGATCCGGATCGTCGCTCTGGAACCGGAGGGATCT
>ONST01000063.1 GCA_900320575.1 uncultured Eubacteriales bacterium | reverse complement strand
TTCATAAAGAGTGCGGCGCTCAGACGCCGCAGGGAGGAAAAACATGAAGAAAGTAGCATGTATCGATACGCTGTACACCGAGCTTCCGTTCTATGAGAGATTTGCCGCAGCGAAGAAGGACGGCTTTGATCTGGTAGAATTCTGGAGCTACACCGACCGTGATCTGGATGCCATCAAAAAGGCCTGTGAGGAGGCCGGGATCGGCGTCAGCGGCTTCAACGGCGACGCGGATTTCTCTCTTGTGGATCCGACCCACAAGGAGCCTTATCTGGCTTATCTCAGACAGTCCCTGGAAGCCGCGAAGAAGCTCGGCGCTCTCAGCGTTACCATTCATTCCAACGCGCTGGGCGACGGCGGTGTGGTTGTCAATCACTATGACGAGCTCTCCGACACCGTGAAGATCTGCTCCATGTTCGATATGCTCAAGGAGTGCGCAAAACTGGCCGAGGAGTATCAGATCAACTGCAATCTGGAAGGCCTCAACATTCTGACCGATCATGTGGGCAATTTCCTGAAGAATACCCAGATGGCAGCGGAGATGATCCGTCTGATCGGCTCCCCGTATCTCCATGTTCTCTACGATGTCTATCACATGCAGCTGAACGAAGGCAAGCTCTGCGACACCATCCGTATGTACGGCGATACCTTCGCGCACATTCATATCGCGGACGCCCCGGGCCGTCACGAGCCGGGCACCGGCGAGATCAATTATCCGCGCGTGATCAATGAGCTGCGCGCCATCGGCTACGAAGGCACGGTCGGCTTCGAGCTCTTCCCGGAGACGGATACCGCCACGGCTGTCAAGGCGATCATGAGCATTTTCTGAAAAGACACATAAAAACAGGTCCTGTACGGGAGGTACAGGACCTGTTTTTTACGCAGCGGGCAGATCGGATGACATTTTATCCTGACCATCCGGTATCCGGGGATCCTTACAGCTTCCAGAGCCCATGCAGATTGCAGTAGGCCCAGGCGCTGACAAAGGTCTCGCCGGGAGCCAGAGCGAACACGGCCTTCGGCGCGTCGCCGGGCTTTAAGGTCTTTCTCTGACGGCCCTCAGAGGTCTCAATGGCGATCCACTCGATGTAGTGGGCGTCGGCCATCGGGTGCTCCGCGGAGCCGACCGCGACCGTGACCAGATTCCCGTCGATCGCGACGACCGGGACGTGCTTCTCCACGGCTCCGTCAGAGGTTCCGGGGAGCACTTCTTCCATCGGCGTGCCGCAGCAGGTGGGAAGGCAGTGGCCCTTCTTGACGAGCGCGACGGCTGTTCCGCATTTCTTACATACATAAAGCTCCATAAACAACCCTCCTTTTCTCAGATCCAAAGAGCGCAGGTCTCTTTGAACGGCCTTGATTTTCTCCCCTTATTGTATCATGAAGGACGGTATCCCGGCAACTGTGCGAAAAAATGTTGAATTCCGGACGGTATAAGAGTAAAATTGTGCTGAAGTTTTGAAAATCCTGTATATTTAGATAAGAAAGGCAAGATTATGCGGGTTATTATTCAGGAAAACTATGAAAATATGAGTAAATGGGCGGCGAACTATATTGCGGCGAAGATCAACGGCCACAAGGATGAGCGCCCCTTCGTGCTCGGCCTTCCGACAGGATCCTCCCCGATCGGCGTGTACCGGGAGCTGGTGCGCATGAACAAGGCCGGGGAGGTCTCCTTCGCCAACGTCGTCACCTTTAATATGGATGAGTACCTCGGTCTGCCGCACGAGCACGACCAGAGCTACTGGTACTTCATGCACGACAATTTCTTTGACCATCTGGTGGACATGAAGCCGGAAAATATCAATATTCTGAACGGCATGACCGACGATCCCGAAGGGGAGTGCGCCCGCTATGAGGAGAAGATCGCTTCTTACGGCGGCATCGACCTCTTCATGGGCGGCATCGGCGTCGACGGCCATCTGGCCTTCAACGAGCCCTACACCTCCCTGACCTCCCGCACCGGCGTCCGCGACCTGACCACGGACACCCGGATCGTGAATTCCCGTTTCTTCGGAAATGATCCGGAGAAGGTCCCGGCTCAGGCGCTTTCTGTGGGCATCGGAACCGTCACGGATTCCAAAGAAGTGCTGGTGCTGATCAACGGGCACAATAAAGCCCGCGCGATGGCGGCGGTCGTCGAGGGCGGAGTCAGCCAGAAGTGGACCTGCAGCGCGCTGCAGCTGCACAAGGCGGCGATCATTGCCTGCGACGAGGCGGCCTGCGGAGAGCTGACGGTGGATACCTACAAGTATTTCCTGGATATTGAAAAGAAAGAGCGCCTGTAAGGCAGAGAAAAGAGGGGACCGGTGCGCAGCCGGTGCCCTTTTTCAAAAGGAGGAGCAATGGGAAAAGAGTTCAAGGATGCGGTGAAGACACGTCCGGGCTATCCGGGGAACTACGCCAGGAAGCCGGATGCGGCCCCCATCGAGGGGGTGTATTCCGGGCCGAAGATGGCGGAAGCGCAGAAGATCCGGGAAAATGAGGATGAGCTCATCGCGGCGGTCTATGCCGGACCGGGCATGATGGGAGGAGACTTCCAGGGCTTCACGCCCGTGGGAGAAAAGAAAGAGGGAGCAGAGTCTTCTGAAAAAGCGCTCTTCTGCCCGGAATGCGGGGCGAAAGTCAAAAAGGGCGCGCAGTTCTGTCCCTGCTGCGGAAAAAGGTTCACAGCGCAGGCGGGCGGTGAGACGGATCCTGCGATGAACGACGTCTACGGAGGACCGCAGATGACGTCCTGCGTCTATGCCGGCCCGGAAATGATGCAGAAAAAGAAGCCCGGGGCCTTATCCAGACTCTTCGGGAAGAAGAAGTGAGCGCCGGAACGGGTACCGGCGGCGCCTTTCCCTGGAAGCTGAGGAGCTGCGTCTGGGAGATCACGCTGGCGTGCTGCTTTTCGTGCAGCTACTGCGGCTCCCGCGCGGGCGCTGCCAGGAAGCAGGAGCTCACGACCGCGGAGTGCCTGTCGGTGGCGGAGCAGCTTCGGGACCTGTCCTGCCGCAGGGTCTCGCTCATCGGAGGAGAGGTCTTCCTCCGGCCGGACTGGGACCGGATCGTCCGGGCGCTTGCGGACGGGGGCATCGCCGTCAACATCATTACCAACGGCTTTCTGTTCACGGAGGAGATCCTTGCGAAGCTGCGTACTTTGCGGATCGAGTCCGTCTCGGTCTCTGTCGACGGGACAGAGGAGCTGCATGACCGTTACCGGCAGAAGGGAAGCTATGCGCGGGCGTTCCGCGCCATTTCCGTTCTGCGGGAGGCAGGGATCCCGGTGTCCGTGATCACAACGCTGAACGCGGAAAATGTCCGCGCGCTCCCGAAGCTCTATGAAAGCCTTCGGGAGACCGGGATCGGCGCCTGGCAGCTGCAGGCCTGCTCCCCGATGGGCAATGCGGCCGCCTCCGGCATCGACTTCCGCTTTGATCCCCGCGAGGTGATCCGCTTTGTGGAGGAGCGTCTTCCGGAAGCGCCATTTCTGCTGGGGATCGCGGACAATATCGGCTATTACACGGAAAACGAGGGGTCCCTGCGGGGGAACAGGAGCGGAAGGGCCTTTTTCGGCGGCTGCCGCGCGGGGCTCACCTCCGTCGGCATCGACAGCGAGGGAAATGTGCGCGGCTGCGAATCCATGTACGACGAGGCGTTCAACGAGGGGAATCTCCGCGAACGGCCGCTCCGGGAGATCTGGGAGGACCCGCATGCCTTTCGCTACAACCGCGCGTTTACGCCGGAACTCCTGACCGGAACGTGCCGGAGCTGCTCCTTCGGGGAAGTCTGCGGCGGGGGCTGCCGTTCCTATAATCATTTTGTGCACGGAAAACTCTACGAGTCGCCCCGGTGCGCGCGGAATTTCTGAAACCGCCCTTGACAGATCTGCGCGTCTGTGTCATATTGGAACCGTACGGTGTTCCAAAATCACATCGTATCGCGTTGTTCAGAAACAACATGCAGGAGCCTGCGGCCTGGAACGCAGGTTTTTGCATGGCATTTTTTGCACTTTTTGGACGGTTAGATGTTCCAAATATGAATTTTCAAAGGAAAGGAATGAACAGATGAGCGAGACAATGAGCGGCAGAGACTATTCCATGCCGGCCTTTATGCACATGAAGCGGAACGTGCTCCTCAATCCGGGCCCGTCTACGACCACCGATACGGTCAAATACGCGCAGGTGGTCCCGGATATCTGTCCCCGTGAGAAGGAGTTCGCCTCTCTGATGAAAGGGCTCCGGGAGGATCTGGTCCGGGTGGTGCACGGGGATCCGGACGTCTACACCTCGGTCCTGTTCTGCGGATCGGGCACCATCAATATCGACGTCTGCCTCAATTCCCTGCTTCCGGAGGGAAAGAAGGCGCTGATCGTCAATAACGGCGCCTACAGCACCCGCGCAGCGGAGATCTGCGCCTATTACGGCCTGCCGTACATCGATCTGCGCTTCCCGGTGGACGAGCTGCCGGATCTTGCCCTGGTGGAAAAGACCCTCGCAGAGGATCCGGATATTGCGCTCGTGCACACGACCCACAACGAGACCGGGACCGGCATCCTGAATCCTATCCGGGAGATCGGCGCGCTGGCCCACCGGTACGGCGCCGTCTTCACCGTGGATACCACCAGCACCTACGCGATGCGGCCCATCGACATCGCGGCCGACAATATTGACTTCTGTATGGCTTCCGCCCAGAAGGGGCTCATGGCGATGACCGGTCTCTCCTTCGTGATCGGAAACCGGAGCATGATCGAGGAGAGCCGCAATTACCCGAAGCGGAGCTATTACTGCAATCTGTTCCTGCAGTACGATTACTTCGAGAAGACCGGAGAGATGCATTTCACTCCGCCGGTCCAGACGATCTACGCGGCCATGCAGGCGCTGAAGGAATACTGGACCGAGGGCGAGGAAGCCAAGTGGGCCCGCCACACGCGGGTATTTGAGGCGATCCACGCAGGCCTCGATGAGCTGGGGTTCCGCGACGTGATCCGCCGCGAAGAGCAGGCGGGCCTTGTGGTCTCCGTGCGCTATCCGGACGATCCGGCCTGGGATTTCGGGAAGGTCCACGACTACTGCTACGAGCGCGGCTTCACCATTTACCCGGGCAAGATCTCCACAACAGACACCTTCCGTCTCTGCGCCCTCGGCGCGATCGACGAGGAGGATATTCACGATTTCTTCGCGGTTTTCCGGGAAGCGCTGGATACGCTCGGCGTGGCGGTACCGGTCCGCTATGAGGACTGAGAGAAAAGGGAGGCCGGGAACGGCGCTTCCGGAAAGGATCGGTTGATGAAAACAGTCTATACCTGCTTCTGCACGGACGTGATCCACGACGGACACATCCATATTATTGAAGAAGCGCACAAATACGGCAAGGTGATCGTCGGCGCCCTCTCGGACGAGGCGCTGATCCGCTACAACAAGTTTCCCACCATTTCCCTTGAGGAACGGATCCGCCTCTACGAGGGCATCGACGGAGTGGAGAAGGTGGTGGTCCAGGACAGCATGATGTACGACCGGATTATCGAAGAACTGCATCCGGACTATGTGGTGCACGGGGACAACTGGAAGACGGGCCCGGAATCCGCGATCCGTGAAAATGTCCTCGCCCTTCTCTCCGCCTACGGCGGGGAGCTGATCGAGGTGGGTTATACCTACAGTCCCGCCGTAAAGAAGATCGACCAGCAGCTCAAGGAGAAGCTCGCGATGCCGGAGTACCGCCGGAAAAGACTGCGCCAGCTGATCGAGATGACGCCGGTCGTCAAGGTCATGGAGGCGCACAGCGGCCTCACCGGCCTCATCGTCGAGAAGACCGTGGTCGAGCGCGGCGGCCTTCTGGACCAGTTCGACGCCATGTGGGTCAGTTCCCTGTGCGACAGCACCGCCAAGGGCAAGCCGGACATCGAGCTGGTGGACATGTCTTCCCGGCTCCGCACGATCGACGATATCATGGAGGTGACCACTAAGCCGATCATCCTCGACGGGGACACCGGCGGGCTCACGGAGCATTTCGTCTACAATGTCCGCACGCTGGAGCGCATGGGCGTCAGCGCAGTGATCATTGAAGACAAGACGGGCCTGAAGAAGAATTCGCTCTTCGGCACCGATGTGGAGCAGACCCAGGCGTCCATAGAGGAATTCAGCGCCAAGATCGCGGCGGGAAAGGCCGCGCAGCTGACCGACGATTTCATGATCATCGCCCGCATCGAGAGCCTGATCCTCGAGAAGGGCATGGAGGACGCGCTGGCCCGTGCCGCGGCGTTCACCGCGGCCGGGGCGGACGGCATCATGATCCACAGCCGGAAGAAGGATCCCGCCGAGATCCTCGAATTCTGCGACCGGTTCCGTGAAACGGATCCGAAGACGCCGATCGTGGTGGTCCCGTCCTCCTTCAACGTGATCACCGAGGAGGAGCTGGCGGAGCACGGAGTCAATATCGTGATCTACGCGAACCAGCTGACCCGCAGCGCATTTCCCGCCATGCGGCAGACGGCAGAGGACATCCTGAAGTATCACCGGGCAAAGGAGGTCGACGAACGCCTGCTGCCCATCAAGGACATTATCACGCTCATCGACGAGCTGTAGGAGTAACGGAACATGAAGGCAGAAACACTGTTTCAGAAGATCGGCGCCGACTTTTACACCGGGGTGCCGGACAGCCAGCTGAAGGCGCTGTGCAATTTCCTGATGACGAAGTACGGGACGGATCCGGAGCACCACATCATTGCCGCGAACGAGGGAAACTGCACGGCCATCGCCGCCGGCTACCATCTCGCGACCGGGAAGGTGGCGGTGGTCTACATGCAGAACAGCGGCGAGGGTAATATCGTCAATCCGGCCGCTTCTCTGCTCCATACAAAGGTCTACGGCATTCCGGTGCTCTTTGTGGTCGGCTGGAGAGGAGAACCCGGCGTGCACGACGAGCCGCAGCACATTTTCCAGGGGGAGATCACGCTGAAGCTGCTCGAAGATCTGGAGATCGAGCCCTTCGTGATCAGTAAAGATACGGAAGAAGAGGAGATCGCACAGGCGATGGAACACTTCCGGGAGTTGTTCGCCTCCGGCAGATCCGCGGCCTTCGTGGTGCGCAAAGGGGCGCTCACCTATGACGGACCGGTCTCCTATGAAAATGAATACACGCTGACACGGGAGGAGGCGATCCGGCAGATCGCGGCAGCCTCGGGAGAGGATCCGGTGGTCAGCACCACCGGAAAAGCCAGCCGGGAGCTCTTTGAGATCCGGGAAGCGGCGGGGGAGGATCACTCCCGGGACTTCCTGACGGTGGGCTCCATGGGACACGCGTCCTCCATCGCTCTCGGCGTAGCCCTTCAGCGGAAAGACCGGAGGGTCTGGTGCATCGACGGGGACGGTGCGGCCCTCATGCATCTGGGCGCGATGGGCGTGATCGGGCGGATCCGTCCGGAGAATCTCGTGCACGTCGTGATCAACAACGGGGCCCACGAGACGGTGGGCGGCATGCCGACTGCGGTCCGGGAGATGGACCTGCTGTCTCTTGCGCGCGCCTGCGGCTACCCGTCCGCGATCTCCGTTCAGACTGCCGGGGAACTCGAAGAAGCCCTCGCCGAGATCAGGGCAGGACGGGACCTTCAGTTCCTGGAAGTGAAGTGTGCGATCGGCGCCCGGGAGGATCTGGGCCGGCCTACTACCAGTGCACGGGAAAATAAGCAGAAATTTATGTCCCGGCTGCTTGACAATTCCGGCAGAGCGTGAGATAGTGGGTACTGCGGCGTTCAAAAACAGAATGAAATTTTGACTGTTCCAAACGGGAACGGGGCCTGCGAAACAGAAAACGCGGCCCTTTTTCTGCGGAAAATACGGGAAAATGCCGCAAGTAAGCGTTCCATTTATCAAAAATCGATCCTGAGGAATGAACGGCAAAGAAGAGAGGACAGCATGGCACAGGAACTGACGAGAAAACAGTTTGATATTCTGGAGGCACTGGCGCTCAGGAAGGACGCCTGCACCCAGAGGGATCTCGAGAAGGCGACCGGGCATTCGCTCGGCACGATCAACCGGACCGTAAAGGAACTGACCGGCCTGGGGTATATGGAGGACGGCGCGATCACGAATTCCGGAATCAACGCGCTGGAGCCCTACCGGGTCAAGCGCGCGGTCTTTATCGCGGCGGGCTTCGGATCCCGGCTCGTGCCGATCACCTTCAATACGCCGAAGCCTCTCGTGCGGGTCCACGGAAAACGGATCATCGACAGCCTGATCGACGCCTGCCTGGATGCGGGGATCAACGAGATCTTCATTGTCCGCGGCTATCTGGCGGAGCAGTTCGACCAGCTGCTGTACAAGTACCCGATGATCCGCTTCCTGGAGAATCCGGTCTACAACGAGGCCAACAACATTTCCAGCGCCCTCGTCGCGCGCTATATGCTCTCGAACGCCTATGTGTTCGAGGCGGACCTTCTGATCAGCAATCCGAAGATCATCCGCAGATATCACTATACGTCGGACTTCCTGGCGATCAAAAAGGACCGGACCGACGACTGGTGCTTCCGGGTGAAGGACGGCATTATCGCTGAGGAGAAGGTCGGCGGGCTCGACTGCTGGCAGATGGTGGGCATTTCCTACTGGAATGAAGCGGACGGGCACAAGCTGTCCCAGGATATCGCGGACGTCTACGCCTCCCCGGGCGGCAAGGAGCGCTACTGGGAGCAGGTCCCGCTGGTCTACTGCAAGGAGCATTACGCCGTCGAGGTGCGCGAGTGCTTCGACGAGGATATCGTGGAGATCGATACTTTCCGTGAACTGAAAGAAATCGACAAGACCTATGACGTATAAAAGAGGAAATAAGATGAGTCAGAATACCAAGCAGGCTGCCCCGGGAGGGGAGCCCGCGCTTCAGAGACAGCTCTCCCCGACCCATGTGTGGGCGATCGCCTTCGGCTGCGTGATCGGCTGGGGATCGTTCATCAACCCCGGCAAGAAATTCCTGCCGAATTCCGGCGTGGCCGGCACCGCCATCGCCATGGTCCTCGGCGCACTGGTGATGATCATTATCGCCTTCTCCTACGCCTATATGGTGCCGAAATACCCGAAGGCGGGCGGCGAGTTCACCTTCACCAAGATGTGCTTCGGCAAGAATCCCGCATTTCTGTGCGGCTGGTTCCTGGTGGTGGCCTATCTCACCAACGTTCCGATGAACAGCACGGCCATCGGCCTCATCGTGGACGGCCTGGACGGCTCCGCGGATATCCTGAAGTTCGGTTTCCACTACACGGTCGCCGGCTTCGACATCTACATGGGGGAAATGATGCTGGCGATGGCGATCCTTCTGCTGTTCGGCTGGCTGAACATCATCGGCGTCAAAAAGGCGGGCTTCGTGCAGACCGTTCTCTCGGTGCTGCTGGTGATCTGCGTCCTTACACTGGCGGTCACCGGGCTTGTCAGCGCGAAGGCGAAGGGCATCAATATGGAGCCGGTCTGGGGCTTTGACAAAAAGGCCGCCATGGCCGCCGGCGCGACCACCGCGGAGATCGGACAGTATGCCCACAAAGGGACGGCCGGCATTCTCTCCGCGATCCTTGCGACCTTCGCGATCGCTCCCTGGGCCTATGTCGGCTTCGACGCGATCCCCCAGGCGGCGGAGGAATTCAATTTCTCCTTCCGCAAGGTGAGCTGGATCATGATCGTCGCCATCATTTTCGGCTGCTTCGTCTACACCTCCAATAATACCGTGGCGGCTGCGGCCCTGGCCAACTGGCCGGACCGGGTAATGGCCGGCGACTGGGTGCTGCTGGTGGCGGCGGAGGAGCTGCTGGGGACCTTCGGCAAGGTGCTGATCGGCCTGGGCGTCTCCTGCGCGGTGCTCTCGGGCATCATGGGCTTCTATCTGGCCTCCAGCCGCCTGATGTATTCGATGAGCCGCGACGGCTATCTGCCGGAGTGGTTCGGCGTCGTGGACGAGAAGTACGGCACGCCGAAGCATGCGATGATCTTCTGCATCATCGTCTCCCTGTCCGGACCGATCCTCGGCCGCGAGGCCCTGGGCTGGTTCGTGGACATGAGCGCGATCGGCGCCTCCATCGGCTATTTCTTTACCTGCGCCAGCACGCTGGTGACCGCAAAGAGAGACGGGGACGGTTCTCCGTTCCTGCTGGCGATGGCGGGCACAGGCGTCGTCTTCTCCACAGCCTTCATGATCCTGCAGCTGATCCCGATCCCCGGTCTTTCCGGCGTGCATTTCGGGAACGAATCCTACATCATGCTGGTGGTCTGGATCGTCATCGGCCTGGTCTTCTACGCAAAACAGTGGAAATACTTCCGTTCGGAAGCATAATTCAGAAAGAAAGTCCGGAGCGCGCTCCGGACTTTTTTTGGAAAAATGGCGGAAGGGACTGCTTTCCCGGAACGGTTTTTCGGCTGTTTTTCGGGCAATTTCCATTGCCTGCCGGTTTTTCTTGTATTATAATAATTTGGACTACGGCTTACAGGATGTGAATCCGGAAGGGGCCGTCCGCCGCAGGCGGTTTTTATGAGACGCCGTCCGATGTGTCTCAGAAACCACAGAACACGGGAATAACAGCATGAGCAGGAGGACTGCATGGCTGAACAGCACAGACATCATCACCATCATCATCACCGCAGGAAAAAGAAGAGGACCGGCCTCATCGTGATGGCCGTGATCCTCGGACTTCTGATCGCGCTTCTTCTGGGGGTCTTTATTTTCCTTCAGGTCAAGCTCGGGAAGATCCGCCGGGTGGATCCGACGCAGGAGATCCAGGTCCCGCCCTCGGAGGAGGAGTTCGAGCCCAATGAGGATCCCTCGGACGCCGACGGCCTCGATGCCATCGACCCGGAGGACGTGTCCTGGGCGAACGTGCAGGTGGCCTATGACGAGAAGATCAAGAACATTCTTCTGATCGGCCAGGACCGGCGTCCGAACGAGGGCCGGTCGCGCTCCGACTCGATGATCGTCTGCTCGATCAATACCAGGACCAATGAGATCACCCTGACGTCCATCATGCGCGACATGTACGTTCCGATCCCGGGCTACAGCGATAACCGCATCAACTCCGCCTACAAGACCGGCGGCATGTACCTTCTTGACAAGACCATCGAGCAGGATCTGGGCATCCACATCGACGGGAACGTGGAAGTGGACTTCGAGCGGTTCGTGGAGGCCATGAGCGTCGTCGGGGATCTGGAGATCTACATCAATGCGGATGAGGTGGAGTATTACAAGGGCTTCGGCTATCATTTCCACGAGGGCTACAATACCCTGACGCCGGAGCAGATCCTCACCTACGCCCGCACCAGACACGTGGGAAATATGGACTTCGAGCGCACGGAGCGCCAGCGGCGCGTGCTGCAGGCCGCCTTCCTCAAGGTGCGGCAGAAATCCCTGCCGGAGATCCTGGAATTCACGGACGAGGTCTTCCCCTGCTTCGTGACGGATCTGTCGAACGGCGACATCCTCAATTACGTGTACACGATCGTCACGAAGAATATGGCGATCACCAACACCCACCGGATCCCGGTCGAGGGCAGCTACGAGCACGTGACGATCCGGGGCATGGCAGTCCTGGTGCCTGACCTGGAGGTCAACAGCCGCGCCATCAAGGAATATATTTACGGAGAACAGCAATGAGACGTCTGATCGGAACGTTTGCAACCATTCTGGCCTGTGTGATACTGGCAGGCGTGCTTCTTGGCCTTTACCGCTGGAACCGTCAGAACGAGGCGGAGAAAGCGGCTGCTCTCCGGGAGAAGGCGGAGCAGTACGAGCAGGAGGCGGTGTCCGAGCGGAACGCCGCGGAGTCGGAGGCCGCAAAAGCCGTATCGGAAGCGGCAAAAGCGGAGAGTGAGGCCGCAGCGCCGGCTTCTTCCGCGGCACAGGCCGCAGACGAGACAGTTCCGGAGGAGGAGCAGGCTCCGGTCACGCCCGCAGCGGGCGGGGCTGTGGTCATCAGCTGCCGGGGCGATGATTTTATCTCCCGCTCCAACCCCGGAAAGACCTATCCGGAGTATCTGGAGGAGATCCTGTCCGCCTACGCCGAGGGCGTCACGGTGGAGGATCACACCTGGGAGATGGCCGGAAGCCTGTCCCAGCTCTGGTACGCAGGCGTGCCGGATGCGGATCTGGAGGCATACATCGAAAAGCATCTGGAAGAGGCGGACAGCGAGGACGAGCTTCTCGCCACCGACAGGCAGCTGAGGTCCGACCGGGATGAGGTGGACCGGACGCGGACGGACCAGGATGCGATCCCGGTGCTCTGCATGGGCTTCTACGGCGGCTTTGCCGGCGATCCGGAGGAACTGGCCGAACAGTACGAGCTGCTGCTGTCCACCTACAGCCAGCAGGACCGCTACCTGATCCTCGGCTGCTATCCCAATGTCTGGGAGGACAAGGAGGCCTATGACAGTGCTCTCGAAGAGGCCTTCGGCGACCATTACGTCTCGCTCAACCGCACCGTGACCAACAAGCTGATGACGGAGGACGGAAGAAGAGAGATGGCGCAGGTCATCTACGCGCGCCTGGAAAATCTCGGATATCTGGGAAATGAATAAGAACAGGAACTG
>ONST01000027.1 GCA_900320575.1 uncultured Eubacteriales bacterium | reverse complement strand
TTTCCTTTGGAAAATGGCGCGCTTATTTCGGCAGGGAGCGGGAGCACGCCTCTGCCTGGGACGCGGTGATGACGTTCTGCATTCTTCTGCAGTGCGCGGCCGCAGCCCTGCAGACCCCGGCCAGCAGCGTCCCGGCGCTTTCCGCGCTGACGGATTACGCGACGGATTCCATTGCCGTCTGCGATCCCTTCACCGGGCTCGCGTATCTGGAGCGGACCGCCCGCGTGTTCCTCAACCGCTATCCGACCTTTCACGCCTTCGCGGCGAAGCTCTCCGGCGTGTCTCCGGCGGCTGCGTCGGATACGGTATTTCCGGCGCTGTGCGCGCTGTTGTCCTGCCTGATCTTTTACCGGGCCGCGCGTCTGATCTTAAAGGGCGGAAAGCGCAGGGCCGCCATCTGCCTGATCCTTCTGACCGCGGTGCGTTTCGGCTTCCTGCTCCCGCGGACGGACGCCTGGTTCCTGTTCCGGAACGGCGCCGACGGCAGGAGCGTGCTCGCGAACGTGCTGCTTCCGGCAATGGTGCTGCTCTTTGCGCGGATGTTCGACAACGCGTCGGATAAGGGCGCTCCGGCTGTCGCGTTTCTGGCAGGGATCGCAGGCCTGTGCTTTACGATCGACGCGGCGTTCGTCTACCTGTTCTCCCTGTCGGCGGGCATGCTTTCCGTCGCTGCGGTGCGCAGGAGATGGAAGCTGCTCTTCCCGTATGCGCTGTCTCTGATACTTCCTGCCTCCGCGGTGATCTTTTTCTTCATGGCGGAGCGCGGGGTGATCTCCCTTCCGCTCTGATAAACGGAGGTGCCTGCCTTGAGCGAATATACCGGAATCCGGGATGTGGCGGAATTTCTGCTGGAGACGGTCCTGTCCTATCAGGGAAGGACCTGGTTCCTTGCGGCTGCGCTTGCTGGCATCATTTTCCTCTCCGTCATGCGGGGGAGGAGAGCGCGGACGGCGTTTCTGTATCCGCTGCTGTTCCTTGCAGTCTCTGTTTTCAATCCGGTGCTGCTGTTTCCGATCTTCGTCTCTCATCCGGAGTTCGGAAGCCAGTACTACAATTTTTTCTGGATCCTTCCGGTCCCGTTCCTGATCGCGGGAGCTGCCGCATGGGCGCTGGATCATCTGGGGAACGGCGTTCTCCGGGCGGTTCTTGCCGCCGCGGCCTGCGTCCTCGTTCTGGGCGCCGGATACCAGGGCTGGATGAATCCCGAAGGACCTCTGCTTCCCCGGAATCCCGATAAGACCGAGGCCGAGGCGGAGATGGTGGGATCTGTCATCACTGCACAGAGCCGGAGCGACTTCCCGAAAGCGGCTTTTGAGGACGAGCTGGCCCCGAAGGTCCGCCGCAGCCATCCGTTCGTGCTCGCGTCCTTCAGCGGGATCCCGGCGGATCAGGAGGACGTCCTGCTTGCCGAGATCGAGGCGACGGATACGGAATTTCTTGTGGCGGTGACCGGGAGCGGGACGGATCTGGCGCTCCGGGAGCTGGGCTTTCCGCTTCTTGCGGAGACGGCTTCCCACAGTGTGTTCTCGACCATGTACTGATGCATTTAGAAGGTGCGGCGTGCAGGATCTCCTCCTGCAGACCGCACCTTTTTTTTACCAAAAAGTTTATTAAGAATTTACACCTGTTTTATTAAGTGCTATAATGATTTCGTATAAGTCTGCGCGCAGATATGGAGGAAGCTCCTTCCGTATCTGCACGGCAGGCACAGGCTTCTCGGTGCGAATGGGAGGGTGAGCCGGCGCAGGATGCCGGCGGACTCTTTTTTTCCGCGTTTCCAGGAGCGTGAATACGTGCAATGCTCTTTTCCAAATCACTTATGAAGGAGGATTACAGATGGCAAAGAGAAAAATGTTAACCATGGATGGAAACCAGGCTGCTGCCCATGCTTCCTATGCATTTACGGAAGTAGCCACAATCTATCCGATCACACCTTCGTCCGTCATGCCGGAGCATGTGGATGAATGGGCGACCGCAGGCCGCAAGAACATCTTCGGACAGACCGTTCAGGTCACCGAGATGCAGTCCGAGGCCGGCGCTTCCGGCGCATTCCACGGCTCTCTGGCCGCCGGCGCCATGACCACGACCTTTACCGCTTCCCAGGGTCTTCTTCTGATGATCCCGAACCTGTACAAGGTCGCCGGTGAGCTTCTTCCGGGCGTCATCGATGTATCCGCGCGTGCGCTTGCTTCTCATGCGCTTTCGATCTTCGGTGATCACTCCGACGTCTATGCCTGCCGCCAGACCGGCTGCTGCATGCTCTGCGAATCCTCCGTTCAGGAAGTCATGGACCTTACGCCCGTCGCACATCTGGCAGCTCTGAAGGGCAGCCTTCCGTTCATCAATTTCTTCGACGGCTTCCGTACCTCCCACGAGATCCAGAAGATCGAGACCTGGGACTATGCGGATCTGGCCGAGATGACGGATTTCGACGCGGTGCAGAAATTCCGCGATCACGCCCTGAATCCGAATCATCCGGTGGAGAGAGGCTCTGCCCAGAACCCGGATATCTTCTTCCAGGCGCGTGAGGCCTGCAACTCCCACTATGACGCGATGCCGGCCATCGTCCAGGAATACATGGACAAGGTCAACGAGCGCATCGGCACGGATTACAAGCTCTTCAACTACTACGGCGCTCCGGATGCTGAGACCGTCATCATCGCCATGGGCTCCGTCAACGAGACCATCGAAGAGACCGTCGATTATCTGGTCAGCCAGGGCGCAAAGGTCGGTCTTGTCAAGGTCCGCCTGTACCGTCCGTTCTGCGCAGACGCTCTGATCAATGCCCTTCCGGAGACCGTGAAGGTCATCAATGTGCTTGACCGCACGAAGGAGCCGGGCGCGGAAGGCGAGCCGCTTTACCTCGACGTCGTTTCCGCTCTCAAGGGAACGAAGTTCGACAGCGTCGTCATCAACAGCGGCCGTTTCGGTCTGGGCAGCAACGATACCGTTCCGGCCCATATCAAGGCTGTGTTCGACAACGTCGACAAGAAGCGCTTCACCGTCGGTATCGAAGACGATGTGACCTTCCTGTCCCTGCCGATCACCGGAGCTCTGTCCACCACGCCGGAAGGCACGGTCGAGTGTAAGTTCTGGGGCATCGGTGCAGACGGTACCGTCGGCGCCAACAAGAACTCCATCAAGATCATCGGCGACAACACCGATATGTACGCGCAGGCCTACTTCGATTATGACTCGAAGAAGTCCGGCGGCGTCACCATGAGCCACCTGAGATTCGGCAAGAAGCCGATCAAGTCCACTTATCTGATCCATCATGCGAACTTCGTGGCCTGCCACAACCCGGCATATGTCCGCAAGTTCAACATGGTGCAGGAGATCGCGGACGGCGGCACCTTCCTTCTGAACTGCCCGTGGAGCGACGAGGAGATCCCGTCCCACCTTCCCGGCCAGATGAAGAAGTACATGGCTGACCACAATATCAAGTTCTACGTCATCGACGGCGTGAAGATCGGTATCGAAGTCGGCATGGGCCCGACCCGTATCAACACCATCCTCCAGTCCGCATTCTTCAAGCTTGCGAACATCATCCCGGAGGAGACTGCGATCCAGCTCATGAAGGATGCTGCGCAGAAGACCTACGGCCGCAAGGGCGAGGATATCGTCAAGAAGAACTGGGCCGCCATCGAAGAGGGCGCAAAGCAGGTCCGTGAAGTGGTCGTTCCGGAGAGCTGGAAGGACTGCGAGGACGAAGGCCTTGCTTTCAAGACCTACGAAGGCGACAGCGACGTGGTGAAGTTCGTCAACACCGTACAGAACGCGGTCTCCGCTCAGGAAGGCAACAAGCTTCCGGTCTCCGCTTTCATGGATTATGTGGACGGCACCACCCCCAGCGGTTCTGCTGCTTACGAGAAGCGCGGCATCGCCGTTATGATCCCGCAGTGGAATGCTGCCAACTGCATCCAGTGCAACCGCTGCTCCTATGTCTGCCCGCACGGCGTCGTCCGTCCGTTCGCGCTGACCGAGGATGAGGCAGCTGCTGCTCCGGAAGGCACCAATCCGATCCCGATGACCGGTATGGCCGGATACAAGTTCGCGATCGGTGTTTCCGGCCTCGACTGCACGGGCTGCGGCTCCTGCGCGAATGTCTGCCCGGGCAAGAAGGGCGAGAAGGCGCTGGTTATGGTCAACGCCGAGGCCAATATTCCTGCCGAGCAGCCGGTATTTGACTATCTGGTCAAGACTCCGGAGAAGCAGGAAGTCGTTGATAAGTTCAAGATCGCTTCCGTCAAGGGCAGCCAGTTCAAGCAGCCGCTCCTTGAGTTCTCCGGCGCATGCCCGGGCTGCGGCGAGACCCCGTACGCGAAGCTCATCACACAGCTGTTCGGCGACAGAATGTACATTGCGAACGCGACCGGCTGCTCCTCCATCTGGGGCAACAGCTCTCCGTCCACACCGTACACCGTCAACGGCAGAGGACAGGGCCCGGCATGGGCGAACTCCCTGTTCGAAGACAACGCAGAGTTCGGCTACGGCATGGAGCTCGGCGTCAAGGCAGTCCGCGACGGCCTGAAGGCGAAGGTCGAGAGCCTCGTTGCTGACGGCATTGCTGCGGAAGAAGGCCAGAAGTGGCTCGATACCTTCCAGATCGGCGCGCTCAACGGCGCTGCGACGGACGCTCTGATCGCGGCTCTCGAAGGCGTTGACAATGAGGTCGCCAAAGACGTTCTCGCGAAGAAGGATTTCCTCGGCAAGAAGAGCCAGTGGATCTTCGGCGGCGACGGCTGGGCTTACGATATCGGCTTCGGCGGTCTGGATCATGCTCTGGCATCCGGCCATGACATCAACATTATGGTCTTCGATACCGAGGTCTATTCCAATACCGGCGGCCAGTCCTCCAAGGCTACCCCGACCGGCGCTGTGGCACAGTTCGCTGCGGCCGGCAAGGAGACCAAGAAGAAGGATCTCGCAGGCATCGCGATGACCTACGGCTACGTCTATGTCGCCCAGGTCGCGATCGGCGCGGATTACAACCAGACAGTCAAGGCGCTCGCTGAGGCGGAAGCCTACAACGGCCCGTCCCTGATCATCGCCTACGCGCCCTGCATCAACCACGGCATCCGCAAGGGCATGGGCAAGTCCATCACCGAGGAAGAGCTGGCAGTCAAGGCCGGATACTGGGCGAACTTCCGCTTCAACCCGGCGCTGGCAGCCGAGGGCAAGAGCCCGTTCACCCTGGATTCCAAGGCTCCGACAGAGTCCTATCAGGACTTCATCGCGGGCGAGGTCCGCTACAGCTCCCTGATGAGAGCCAACCCGGAGCGCGCGAAGAGACTGTTCGCGAAGTCCGAGCAGGAAGCGAAGGAAAGATACGAGCATCTCGTCAAGCTGGTCGAGATGTACAAGGTCGACTGATCGCACTGCACCTGAACAATTACCGGATCCCTTCCCGGGATCCGGGATCAGAATGAAAGAGAAGGCGGCATGGCTTTTCGGCCATGCCGCTCTTTCCGAAACGAAGGAGAAACGATTCTATGAAACAGCTGGTCTGGGAACATCTGCCGGAGTATGAGAGGCTTCAGGAAACGGAACTGCCGGATATTCACGCACGCGGGGTCCTGCTCCGCCACAAAAAGAGCGGCGCGCGTCTGGTGCTGATCCCCTGCGAAGACGAAAACAAGGTCTTCAATATCGCGTTCCGTACGCCTCCGAAGGATTCCACGGGCGTTGCGCATATTATCGAGCATACGGTCCTGTGCGGATCGGAGTCCTTTCCGCTGAAAGATCCCTTTGTGGAGCTTGTGAAGGGGTCGCTCAATACCTTTCTCAACGCGATCACCTATCCGGACAAGACCATGTACCCGGTGGCCAGCACCAACGACGCCGATTTCCGGAATCTGATGCACGTCTATCTGGACGCCGTCTTTTTCCCGAATATTTACCACGAGGAGAAGATCTTCCGGCAGGAGGGCTGGCATTACGAGCTGAAGTCGGAGGATGCGCCCTGCGAGCTGAACGGCGTCGTTTACAATGAGATGAAGGGTGCCTTTTCCTCCCCGGAGGAGATCCTGGAGCGGGAGATCATGAACTCTCTGTTCCCGGATACGCCTTACGGCGTGGAATCCGGCGGAGATCCGGAGGTGATCCCTTCCCTTACCTATGAAAACTACCTGGATTTCCACAGGAAATATTATCATCCGTCCAACAGCTATATTTACCTGTACGGAGATCTGGATCTGGAAGAGACCCTTTCCTTTATCGACCGGAACTATCTTTCGCAGTTCGATACCATCACCGTGGATTCCGGGATCCCTGTGCAGGAACCCTTTGCCGGATTCCGGCGCGCGGTCCGGAATTATCCGGTCTCCGGAGAGGAGGAGGGAGAGGATCTCGCATATCTTTCCGCGAATCTCGTGGCCGGAGATCCCTTTGATATCCGGGAAATGATCGCCTTCGACGTGCTGGATTACGCCCTGCTCAGCCAGCCCGGCGCGCCGGTGCGCCAGGCGCTTCTCGACGCCGGGATCGGAAAGGACGTTTACGGCTCCTATTCCGACGGGATCCGCCAGCCGTATTTCTCCGTCGTCGCGAAATACGCGAAGGAGGCGGACGCGGACCGGTTCCTGTCCATCATTCTGGATACGCTGAAAGACCAGGCCGAAAAGGGCATCGATCCGAACGCGCTTCTTGCAGGTCTCAATTATCTGGAATTCCAGTTCCGGGAGGCGGACTACGGAGCTTATCCGAAGGGCCTGATGTACAGCATCGACGTGCTGGATTCCTGGCTCTACGATGAGACGCGTCCGTTTGACAGCCTGCGCCAGCTGGATGCATTTTCCGAGCTGCGGAGCCTTATCGGAAGCGGCTATTTTGAACAGCTGATCCGGGAGAAGATCCTCGGGAACCGCCACGGCTCCTGTGTGGTCCTGCGCCCTGAAGAGGGCCTTCAGGAGAAGCGGGAGGAAGCTTACCGGCAGAAAATGGCGGATTTCAAAGCTTCTCTTACCCCGGATGAGATCCGGGACCTCGTGCGGAAGACGGAAGAACTGTCGGCGTGGCAGGACGAAGAGGAGGATCCGGAACTGATCCGGAAGCTGCCCTTCCTGAAGAGAGAGGATATCCGTAAGGACGCCGTACAGATCCGGAACGAGGAGACGCTGGAGACGGTCCACTTCGGAGAGGAGACCCGTCCGGTCCGGGTTCTCTGGCATGACGCGGAAACCAACGGCATCGGATATCTCGAGTGCCTCTGGGATCTGAAATGCGTGCCTCAGGAGGATCTCGTCTATGCGGCGTTCCTGAAATCCGTCCTCGCCAATGTGGATACCGACCAGCATACCTATGCGGCGCTGAACAATACGGTCAATATGGAGACCGGCGGGATCAGCTGCGGGGTCTCTGTCTATGAATCGGCGAAGGAGCCCGGTTCCTTCGGGGCGTATTTCGGGATCCGCTGCAAGGCCTTCAGCGGGAAAATGCAGCGCGCGATGGAACTGATCCGGGAGATCGTGAGCGGCTCTTCCTTTGCGGACGGAAAACGGATCCGCGAGATCCTCTCCGCTTCCCGCGCCCAGCTGGCGGCCTATATGCAGCAGGCCGGACATCAGTTCGCGGGAGGACGCGCCAGGGCGTATGAGTCCGTTCCGGCCTGCGTGAACGATCATCTGGGGGGTATCTCGTTCTACCGCGCCCTCCATGAGCTGGAGCTTCATTACAATGAGAAGGAAGCGGAGATCCGCGAAGGACTCGAGCGCGTCCGCGAAGCGATTTTCCGGAACGGGGGACTCCTCGTCAGCTACACCTGCGAAAAGGACGGGCGGGACGCGCTGCGCAGCCATCTTCCGCTCCTGCTCATCCGGGACGGCGGGGCGGAAGAGGACGTTCTGTCAGAAGTCCGGCCCCTCGGGATCCGCAGGGAAGGATTTACTACGGCCGGACAGGTCCAGTATGCGGCCCTCGCCGGCACCTACAAGCGGGACGGCGGCGTCTATTCCGGAGCGATGCAGATCCTCCGTACGGCCCTGTCCTACGGGTATCTCTGGCAGCAGATCCGTGTGCACGGCGGCGCCTACGGCTGCGGAGCCTCCTTTGCGCGGAACGGAAGCGTGGTCTTTTCCTCCTACCGGGATCCCAAGCTGCGGGAGACGCTGGAGGTGTTCCGCGGGATTCCGGACTATATCCGGACCTTTGACGCGGATGAGGAAGAACTGACCCGCTATGTGATCGGCACGATCAGCGGGATGGATACCCCTCTGACGCCCTCTCTTCTGGGCAGTTTTTCCCTGCGCATGGCCCTGACCGGCGTAGATCAGGAGTGGCTGCAGAGATCCCGGGACGAGGTGCTCGGCGCCCGGATCTCCGATATACGCGGTCTCGCGGACGCTGTGGCAGCCGCGATCCGGACGGATGCGGTCTGCGTGGTCGGCAGCGAAGGAAAGATCCGGGAATGCGCGGATCTGTTCGACAGTATCGAGAGCCTGACATAAGAAAGGAAACAGCAAGATATGAGCGGTTTTAAATCCGGCTTTG
>ONST01000076.1 GCA_900320575.1 uncultured Eubacteriales bacterium | reverse complement strand
TCCCCCTCCGGCAGCTGCTCCGGCCCGATGCAGGCCTCCGCGAAGGTGCATCGCCCGAGGGCGTCCAGCTCCCCGTAGAGAGCGAAGGGCTCCGTCCGCCGCTCCTCTTCCGTAAAATAAGGCTGCCCGCCGTTCATTTCCGCGAAGGGCTCTCCGCTGTATGGCGGGACCTCCGAGGGATCGAAGCCCTCCGGCAGCTGCGGGACGATCGTCCCGGTGAGCGCGGTGCGGTCCCGGTACCAGAAAAAACCGATGGCGGCAAGCGTGAGCGCAAGAAGAAGAACGCCGAAGAGGCGCCGTCTCCGCCGTCTTTTCCGGGCTGCCCGGCTGTACGGCACATAGGAGCGCCGCCGGATGCGGGGCGCACGGCCGATCTTACGCAAGTCCTTCCCGTCCCTCCTTGAAGCGCAGCATCATCTCGTTGGTGAGTGAATAGTCGTCGGGCTGGAGCACGATGTCCTCCCGCTTTGTCCAGACGGCGGTCTTCAGTTCATTCTGATCCATGTGGATCGTGGGATCCCCGTCCACCTCGCAGTAGAAGCCCGCGAGGATATCATCCGCGAAGCCCCAGGGCTGGGACTTGTAGTAGCGGATGTTCTTGACGCGGAGGCCCACCTCTTCCAGGACTTCCCGTTCAACGGTCTCCTCAAAGGTCTCCCCGATCTCCGTAAAGCCTGCGATGAGCGCGTTGTAGGCGATATCCCGGTTGGCGTATTTCGTGAGGACGATCTCGTTCCCCTTCGTGACGCCCACGATGACCGCGGGATTGATCCGCGGGAAAATGAGATTCCCGCACGCCGGGCACTTAAGGGCCCGTTCGCGGCCGTCTTTGCGAGTGGGCTGTCCGCAGCGGCCGCAGTACCGGTTCGAAGCGTACCAGTGCTGCAGGTGGAAGGCGGTGACCAGCGCGTAGAAGAGCGCCTGTCCCGGGTTGTGCGCGTAGCGCAGTTCCTTCAGTCCCAGATAGGCGCAGCCGTCGGGCACGGGAGCGATGGAGCCCTCCGCCAGGAAGAAGGCTGTCTCGTCGAGGGACAGCAGGTAGGTACAGGTCAGGTCCTCGGGCAGCTCCTTCTTCGTCAGGAGGAACGGCCCGTCTCCTTCTGTGCGCACGAGCAGCCGGTTCTCCGCGAAATGCAGGACCGGGCTGTCCGGCTCCGGGGCCAGCTCCGGACGGTATTCATTTTTCAGTCTGTGCGGCGCGATATCCTGGATCATGGCGCGCTCCTTTCTCAGGCAGGTCCTTCCGGGACCTTCTTACAGCTCGTAGAGAGCGGTGTATTTTTCTTCCAGATAGTCGAGGAAATCATCCGGCGTGAGCGCGCGTCCGGTGATATCCCGGATCCACTCCTTCGGGGAGAGGAGATCCGCCTTCGCGAAGACGTGCTCCGCCATCCAGGTATTGATGGAGGCGAAATCGCCTTCCGCGAGGGCGCGGTCGAGGTCGATGCTTTTTCTCATTTCCTTCACATACATGGAATTGTACATATTTCCGATGCAGTAGGACGGAAAATACCCGAACCCGAAGGTCCAGTGCACGTCCTGCAGCACGCCCTCGCGGTCGCTTGCGGGACGGATGCCGAGATAGGATTCGTAGCGGTCCGCCCAGAGCTGCGGCAGATCGGAAAGCTCCGCCTTTCCCTCCGCGATCTCCCGCTCCAGCTCATAGCGGATGATGACGTGGAAGGCGTAGGTGAACTCGTCCGCTTCCGTGCGGATCAGTCCCGGAGAGACAACATTCACCGCCTCGTAGAGCTCCTCTTCGGTCACGTCGTCGAGGACGCCGGCGAAGATCCGCTGCATTTCCGGGAAAATGAGATGGATGAAGCCCCTCGAGCGGCCGAGCACATTTTCATAGAAGCGGGAGACCGATTCGTGCATGCCCATGGTCTTCTCCCCGGTGAGGTGATGGATATGGCTCTCCTTCGGCTGCAGCTGCTCGAACAGTGCGTGCCCGCCCTCGTGGATGATCGAATACATGCTCGAGATCAGCTGGGTCGGATAATAGTGGGTCGTGACCCGGGCGTCGTCCGGACCGAGACCGTCGGTGAAGGGATGCTCCGAGGTCGTGAAATTCCCGCGGGTGAAATCGAAACCGATGACGGTCAGGAGATAGCGGGCAAAGATCCGCTGCTGCTCGTCGGTCACGGGACGGGAGAGAAAATCCGTGCGGATGGTCTTCTTCGAGGCCATGATCTTTTGGAGGAGCGGCACGAGGCGCTCCTTCACCCGCCCGAAGCAGACGTCGAGGTCCGCGGCGGTGAGGCCGCGCTCGTAGTCGTCGAGCATGTTGTCGTAGAGGTCCTCTTTCGCGCCCTCCCGCAGGGAAATGTCGAGGCGCTGGGCCTTCAGCACGTCCGTAAGCGCGGGCAGGAACTGCTGAAAGTCCGAGGCTTCCCGGGCCTTTGACCAGACGCTGAAGGCCCGGTTGTAGGTGCGGGTCATCTCGTGGTTGACCTCGGGCGTGCGGTTCTTCGTTTTCAGATACTGGCGGTGGAGGGCTTCCGCGAGCGCCCGGTCGTATCTTTCAAGCTCCTCCCGGCCGGCGTAGAGCGCCTCGGCCGCATCGGTGAAGGCCGGGTCTTTCTGCAGCTGGAAGGCCTCATTTTCGAGAAATGCCGCCACGTCGCCTTCGCGCTCCATGCCCTTCTCGGGGCAGATGGTCTCCATATCGAAGTTCAGGGTCCGCGCGGCCTGCTCGTAGTATTCCGCCTTCTCCAGGGTCTCGTTGACAAGTTTCAGGTTCTGTTTCAGTTGATCGTTCATAAATTCTGCCTGTTCTTTCTCAATTATCGTGAAGCTCATCCCGTATTATGCCTGCTTCCGGCGCGCTTTGCAAGGTCCTGCCGGGAACTTTCTTTTTGCGGAGGACGGGGTCACCTCTGTGCGGTCTTTTCCCGGATCCTGTGGTTTATGGTATTGAGCACGTGCCTTTTCTGGAGGGACCACAGCGGCGCGAGAAGGAGAGCGCGCGGGCCGTCGCCGGTCATCCGGTGAAGGACACAGTTTTCCGGGAGCAGCTGCACGGCTTCCGCGACGAGGTCCGCGTATTCGGAAAGGGAGAGGAGGGGGAACGGTTCTGCTTCGTACTGATTTCCCAGATCCGTGCCGCGCAGGACCTGCAGCATCTGGAGCTTGACGCCGTCGAGAGGAGGCGTGAGCGCGGCAAGATAGCGGACCGTATCCAGCATATCCTCCTTCGTCTCGCCCGGCAGTCCGAAGATCACGTGCACGATGACGGTAAGGCCGCGCGCTTTGAGCTTCCGGTACGCCTCTTCGAAGACCGGCAGCGGGTAGCCCCTGCGGATCTGTCCGGCGGTCCGCTCGTGGACGGTCTGCAGTCCCAGTTCGACCCAGACCGGCTTTTCGGCGTTCAGAGCGGTCAGAAGCTCGAGGATCTCTTCCCCCAGACAGTCCGGACGGGTGCCGAGCGCGAGCACCGCGATGTCGTCGCGGCGGAGCGCTTCTGTGTACAGCGCTTCCAGGCGTTCCGGGTCGCCGTAAGTATTGGTAAAGGACTGAAAATAGGCGATGAAATGCTCCGCGTCCGTTTTTCCTGCGATCCGCGCTTTTGCATCCCGGATCTGCGTGTCAAGATCCGCGAACGGCGCGGCGAAGTCGCCGGAGCCGCCCTCCGAGCAGAAGGTGCATCCTTTTGTCCCGAGGGTTCCGTCGCGGTTCGGACAGGTGCAGCCGGAGCTTAAGGAGAGGCGGTACAGCTTCTCGCCGTACGCGTCCTTCAGATAGTCGGAGAGACGGATCAATGT
>ONST01000056.1 GCA_900320575.1 uncultured Eubacteriales bacterium | reverse complement strand
GCGAAGAACACGATCGAGGAATTCAGCAACGGTACCATGAGCGTCGCATTTTTTGAGTACGCGAAGATCGGCATCCCGATGCTGCTCGCAGTCGCGGCCGTCTTCTACTTCCTCGGCGATAAGCTGATCGCCGACCGCGAATCCGGAAGGCCCGTCACCTCCGATCAGGATTACAGCGGCGTTCCTGCCTGGAAGCGCACCACGACCCTGGTCGTCATGATCCTGACCATCGTCTGCATGGTCCTGAAAGACTATTTCGATTTCCTGCCGCCGATCCACATCACCGCATGCGTCGGCGCTGTGATCCTGGTCCTCGCCGGTGTTCTCACCGAGAAGGAAGCCTTCGCCTCCTTCGAGGTCCTGACCGTCTTCATGCTGGCCTTCATGATGCCGCTTGGCAACGCGCTCAACGATACCGGAGCCGGTGAAATGATCGCCGACACCGTGATCCGTCTGACCGGCAATTCCAGCCCGATCATCCTGATGGCCGCCCTCTGGCTGCTGACCTGGGCCATGACGCAGGTCATGAGCAACACCGCGGCCTGCACGCTTCTGTGTCCGATCGGCTGGACCATCGCCGAGCGCCTGGGAGCGGATCCCCGCGCGGTCGTCATCGCGGTCTTTATCGCCAGCAGCGTAGCGGTCTGCACGCCGATGGCCATCCCGGCCAACTCCATGATCATCGAGCCCGGCAACGTCCGTTTCAAGGACTTCATCAAGCCCGGACTTGTGGTGAGCCTTGTCTGCTTCATCGTGAGCATGATCCTGCTGCCGATCTTCTATCCGTTCTATTAAGCAAGCATACCGGAAATCCGGGAACCCGCCGCGGTTCCCGGATTTTTTCCGGTCAGGGACGTTTCTCCGTAACAAATATTTAACATTTCTCTATGGCAGCGGGAGATTTTGTGCTATACTTGATACACGGGCTGAAGCGTTCAGTCTGCTTTTGGGCACCCCGTATCTTTGCGGGAAGTGTTGCAGTTCACATCTTATGAGGAAAGGCGGCAGGTAGAAAAATGGTTAAGACCCTCCTTCTTTACGACGGAAAAATGAGTTCTGCGGAGCGCATCGCCAAAAAGCTCTGCTATATCATCGGAAATGCCCGCGTGGCGGAAATCACCGAGGCTCCGGAGGATCTTTCGCCCTACGGCGGCTTCTGCTTTGTCTTTAATTTTTACGGATCCCTGACCACCGGAAAGACGAAGAACTTCCTGGTGGCGAATCGGGAGCTGCTCTCCGAAAAGCGGATCGCCCTGGTGGGGATCGGCTTCTCCGATCTCGGCTACGCGAAATACATCGTGGATATGCAGGAGGTCGTCGGAGACGGAGAGATCACGGCCCTCTTTATTTCCAATGAGAATCAGACCGTCAGCGCCGGCTACGAGGTCGGGCGCTTTATGCGCGCTGCGGTCCGGAAGATGGACGACGGTGAGCTGCTCTCCGAGATCGAGAAATACATCCGCGCCCACAGCACCATGGCCCTGGCGTCAGCGGCGGACGGCTACGTCCGGTGCACGCCGGTCGCCTACAGCTATCTAGATCAGGTGTTCTATGTTCTGACGAAGGGCGGGAACAAGTTCCGGGGGATCTTCGTCAACGACAAGGTCTCTCTGGCAATCTTCGATCCGAATCCTGCGGGCGGCATGGGATCCGGACTGCAGGTCTACGGCAGCGCCCAGGCAGTGCCCACGGACAGCGCGGAATACGAAGTGATCATGGCGGCGAAGAAGCTGACGCCGGAGATCCTGGAGTCCATGGGAGTGACCCAGTTCCTGCTGAAGATCACGCCGCTCAAATACGAGTTCCGGAACGAGGCCTTCGAGGCGGCAGGCTATGACGCCCTGCAGGAGCTCAATACCACCTTCCAGCTGAAGAACTGGGAGGCAGGAGCCGCCTACGCGGAAATGGAAGAGCGGCGGCTCGAGGCGCTGAAGCGCGCAGCCGAGGCGGAAGCGGAAGAGGCAGCAGAAGAGGAAGCGCCCGTACCGGAAGAGGAGAAGGCAGAAGCTGCCGCTCCGGTGCAGCTTCCGGAGGAAGAGGCCGATGCGGAAGTGTTCGCGGAGGACGCTCAGGAAGAGGATAAGCGCTACCGTTTCTTTGGCGGAGGCCTGAAGAAGCTGATCGAAGAGGAAGAGGACGAGGGCTTCGACTTCGATGAGGAAGAAGCGGAGGAAGCGCCGGCGGAAGAGGCCGCTTCGGAAGAGGAAGAGCCCGGATTCGTGGACGAAGCCGAGGAAGAGGCCACCGAAGCGGAGGCTCTGGCAGAGGAGGCTTCCGAAGAGGAACCGAAGGACTGGTTCGCGGAGGAAGAAGAGACCGTGCCTGAGGCCGCGGACGACGTCTTCTCGATCCATATCGCGGATCCGGAAGAATTCCTGACCCGCGAGGAGCAGGAGCAGGTCCGCGCTGCCCGGCAGAAAGCAGCGGAAGCGGCCCGGGCAGAGGGCGAAGCCCTTCCTGCAGAGGCGGAGGAGCCTGCGGAGGAAGAAGCTGCGGAAGAACCGGAGGAGCGGATCGTCTATATTGAGGAAGAGCCCGAGTCTGAGGAGCCCTTCTGCACCGGCGAGGTGCTGACGAAGGAGCAGAAGACGCTGGTGCTTCCGGCGGATCCGCTGCATGAGGACGCCTCTTCGGTGGAGATCACCGGCGTGGAGTATGACCGCGCGGCATATGAAAAGAAGGAGACCGTCTCTCCGGAGGCGGAGGACGTCCTTCCGGCAGATCCGCAGCAGGAGCACGAT
>ONST01000014.1 GCA_900320575.1 uncultured Eubacteriales bacterium | reverse complement strand
TATCGTCGTCGGACCGGAGCTGAAGATCTATCAGTGCGGTCTGCCGAAGGAGATGGCGATCGAGCTGTTCAAGCCCTTCGTCATGAAGGAACTGGTCCAGAGAGGCACCGCGCACAACATCAAGAGCGCCAAGAAGATGGTCGAGCGCCTGGAGACCGGCGTCTGGGACGTCCTCGAGGACGTCATCACCGAGCACCCGGTCATGCTGAACCGCGCTCCGACACTGCACCGTCTGGGCATCCAGGCCTTCGAGCCGATCCTGGTCGAGGGCAAGGCGATCAAGCTGCATCCGCTGGTCTGCACGGCCTTCAACGCGGACTTCGACGGCGACCAGATGGCGGTGCACCTTCCCCTGTCCGTAGAGGCGCAGGCGGAGTGCCGCTTCCTGATGCTCTCGCCGAACAACCTGCTGAAGCCCTCGGACGGCGGCCCGGTCGCGGTCCCGTCCCAGGATATGGTCCTCGGCATCTACTACCTGACCCAGGAGCGCCCCGGCGCGAAGGGCGAGGGAAAGTGCTTCCGGAACCTGAACGAGGCGATCCTCGCATTTGAAAATAAATACATCACCCTGCAGAGCCGGATCAAGGTCCGCGTCAGCAAGACCATGCCGGACGGCACGGAGCTCACCGATATGGTCGAGAGCACCCTGGGACGCTTCCTCTTCAACGAGATCATCCCCCAGGATCTGGGCTTTGTGGACCGCTCGAAGCCGGAAAATGCGTTAAAGCTCGAGGTCGACTTCCTGACCGGCAAGAAGCAGCTGAAGGCGATCCTCCAGAAGGTCATCAACATCCACGGCGCGACGGTGACGGCAGAGGTGCTGGACGACGTCAAGGCCATGGGCTACAAGCATTCCACGCTGGCCGCCATGACGGTCTCCATTTCCGATATGACGGTGCCGCCGGAAAAGCCGCAGCTGATCCTCGACGCCCAGAACACGGTGGACAAGATCACCCGCAACTACAAGCGCGGCTTCATCACCGACGAGGAGCGCTACAAGGAAGTCGTCGAGACCTGGAAAGAGACTGACGCCGTCCTGACGAGGAAGCTGCTGGACGGCCTCGATAAATACAACAACATTTTCATGATGGCGGACTCCGGAGCCCGCGGTTCCGACAAGCAGATCAAGCAGCTTGCCGGCATGCGCGGCCTGATGGCGGATACGACCGGTCACACGATCGAGCTGCCCATCACCTCCAATTTCCGTGAGGGCCTGGACGTTCTGGAATACTTCATGTCCGCTCACGGCGCCAGAAAGGGCCTGTCCGACACCGCGCTCCGTACCGCGGACTCCGGTTACCTGACCAGACGTCTGGTCGACGTCTCCCAGGAGCTGATCATCCGCGAGATCGACTGCTCGGAAGGGCGGGAGGAGATCCCGGGCATGTACGTCAGCGAATTCGCGGACGGCAAGGAAGAGATCGAATCCCTGCAGGAGCGCATTACCGGCCGCTTCGCGGCGGAAAACATCGTCGACAGTGACGGCAATATCCTGGTCAAGGCCAACCACATGATCACCCCTGCGAGAGCGGAGCGCGTGGTGAAATACGGCGTCGACGAGTTCGGCAACGCGCTGAAGAAGGTGAAGATCCGCACGATCCTCACCTGCCGCAGCAAGCTCGGCATCTGTGTCAAGTGCTACGGCGCGAACATGGCCAGCGGCGAGGCGGTGCAGGTCGGCGAATCCGTCGGCATCATCGCGGCCCAGTCCATCGGTGAGCCGGGTACCCAGCTGACGATGCGTACTTTCCACACCGGCGGCGTCGCGGGCGGCGACATCACACAGGGTCTTCCCCGTGTCGAGGAGCTGTTCGAGGCCAGAAAGCCGAAGGGTCTTGCGATCATTACCGAGATCCCGGGCGTGGCGCAGGTCATCGACCAGAAGAAGAAGCGCGAAGTCGTGGTCACGAATCCGGAAGCGCCCGAGGGCAGCAAGGATCATCAGAAGACCTATCTGATCCCCTACGGCTCCCGCCTGAAGGTCACCGACAGCCAGCTTCTGGAGGCCGGCGACGAGGTCACGGAAGGCTCCGTCAACCCGCACGACATCATGAAGATCCGCGGCGTCCGTGCCGTCCAGGACTACCTGCTCCGCGAGGTGCAGCGCGTCTACCGGCTGCAGGGCGTTGAGATCAACGACAAGCACATCGAAGTGATCGTGCGCCAGATGCTGAAGAAGGTCCGCGTGGAGAAGAATGGCGACGCCGACTTCCTGCCGGGCACCTATGTGGACTATCTCGACTTCGAGGACGTCAACGAGCAGCTGCTCGCGGAAGGCAAGGAGCCGGCGGAAGGCACCCGGATCGTCCTCGGCATCACGAAATCCGCGCTGGCGACAAACTCCTTCATGTCCGCCGCGTCCTTCCAGGAGACCACTAAGGTCCTCACGGACGCAGCCATCAAGGGACGGATCGATCCGCTGATCGGTCTGAAGGAAAATGTCATCATCGGCCAGCTGATCCCGGCCGGCACCGGCCTGCGCCGCTACCGCAGTGTCAAGCTGGATACCGACGACAAGATCGAGGAGCGCATCGCAGAGGCGAAGGCCCAGGAGGCGGCCGCGGCGGCGGAAGCCGAGGCAGCGGACGCGGAAGCTGCAGCCGCTGAGGAAGCCGAAGAGCCGGAGGAAGAGGCCGTGATGGACGCGGGAGCGATGCTCGAGGCATTCGAGACAGAGTTCCCGGAGGATGCTCCGGAAGAGGAGCTGGCAGCCATCGAAGCGGAGGAAGAAGCGGAAGCTTCGGAATGAACTTCATATTAACGGAAACAGCAGGAAAGCCCTGAAGCGTACGCTTCGGGGCTTTCTTTACGTAATTCTTAAAATCTCCTGAAAGAAAGGAAGGAGATGCCCATTTCGCCTTCACCTGTGGTATGCTAAGGGAAAACATCCGCCCGGGATCACAGGCGGGTCACGGATTCGTGCCGGCCGGACCGGCGGAAACACAGATAAAGGAGCATTTTATGAAGAAGAAGACAGTCAGGATCCTTACAGGAAGCGCGGTGGGACTGTTCGCGGTCGGCATGATCGGAGGTGCGGTCCTCTCCGGCCGGGCAGCCTCCGGAAGCGCGGCGGCGCCTGCTGCGGTCTATGCCGAGGCGCAGGCGGAGCGGTCGTCGATCCGGAAGACTGTCGTTGGCACCGGGACCATTTCCGACGACGATCCGGTGGATGTGAAGGTGCCGACCGGCATCCGCATCGACAAGGTGCTCGTCGAAAAGGGCGACGAGGTGGAGGAGGGGACGCCGCTCGCCACCGTCGACCCGACGTCGGTGAAGACCGCGATCTCCGGGATCCAGCAGTCCATTTCCTCGATCGACGAATCGCTGTCCGATCTCGACGAGAAGGGGGAGACGAAGACCGTGAAGGCCCCGGTGGCAGGCACGGTGGAGAAGGTGTGCATCGGACAAGGCGACGACGCGGCTGCTGTCACGCGCCGGGAAGGGCGCCTCATGACCCTCGTCGTCGACGGTCAGCCCGTGGAGATCACCGCGACCTCCGGCGAGGTGGCGGAGATCTATGTGAAAGAGGGCCAGAAGGTCAAAAAGAACGCGAAGCTCTTCAAGTTGAAGGGCGTGCTGGACACCGCGAAGAAGCAGCAGCTCCTGAGCCAGCGCAAGGATCTGACGGACGCCCTCGGGAAAATGCTGGAGCTGGACGAGATCGGAGAGATCCGCTCGACCGCGGAGGGGACGGTGCAGAAGATCCACATTTCCGACGACACCGAAGTGTCCGGAGCCGGTTCGTTCTCCGCGGAGAGCACGGACGACGCCTCCTCGACCCTGTCCTCCATCGCAGGCTATTACGGCATGAACGCGGAGGTGACCGGAGAGACTCCTTCCCTGACCGCGGAGCCCTACCGGTACGGCGGAGCACAGGCGGAAGAAGCGCTGCGCGCCGTGGAGGTGCCGGGCGGTTTTCTGCTTCTTTCCGCGGAAGAGGAGAGCCGGCCGGAGAGCGCGCCGCTCACAGCGCCTTCTGCGGAAGAAACAGCGGAACCGGAAAGCGCACAGAC
>ONST01000077.1 GCA_900320575.1 uncultured Eubacteriales bacterium | reverse complement strand
GTCAGTTCCTGCTTCTTAAAAGCCACCCGCTTGTTCTGAATGGTCACATCGTAGTCCGTAAAGGCCACGTAGGTCGTTTTAATGCGCGGGCCGCGGTCGAAATGATCGAACTCCTCGTCGCAGAAGCAGCGGGAGATCTCTCTGGCCCGGTCCGGACGGAAGTTGAAGAAAATGACGGAGTCGTCATTCTTGATGGTCGCCTTCGGCTTTCCGTCTTTTAAGACCACGAACGGAACCACGAATTCGTCCACGACGCCCTTCTCATAGGAGGCGTTCATGCCGCAGACCGGGCATTCGGCGGTATCGCCGGCGCCCTCGGTCAGCGCGCGGTAGGCCTTCTCCACGCGGTCCCAGCGGTTGTCGCGGTCCATCGCGTAATAGCGGCCGGAGACCGTCGCGATCTCGCCGACCCCGATCTCCTTCATCTTGTCCTGGAGATCCTTGATATAGCCCTTGCCGGAATCCGGAGGGGTGTCTCTGCCATCCATAAAGCAGTGGACATAGACCTTCGTCAGGCCGCAGCGCTTCGCCATCTCGAGGAGCCCGTAGAGATGATCCGTGTGGCTGTGCACACCGCCGGGGGAGACCAGGCCCATCAGATGCAGGTCGCTGTCGTGCTCCTTCGCGTTGTTCATGGCGGCCAGCAGGTCTTCATTTTCAAAGAAATCACCGTCCTCGATGGCCTTGCTGATGCGGGTCAGCTCCTGGTAAACGACGCGGCCGGCGCCCATATTGGTGTGTCCGACCTCGGAATTGCCCATCTGGCCGTCCGGAAGGCCGACCGCCAGACCGGAGGCATAGCCCTTGACGAACGGATATTCCGCCTTCAGGCGGTCCATCACCGGCGTATTGGCGATCGCGACGGCATTGTGCTCGGGATTCTCGTTGATCCCGTAGCCGTCCAGAATCATGATCACATGTGTCTTTTTGCCCATGTAGCGTTTCTCCTTAAAAAATGCCGGGCAGCGAGCCCTGCCCGGCAGAAGTATCTCTTAAGATTATTTGTAGTTGACGATCTCGCCGAAGCTGGGCTTCAGGGAAGCGCCGCCCACAAGGCCGCCGTCGATGTCTTCCTTCGCGAACAGCTCCGCAGCGTTTCCGCCGTTGACCGAGCCGCCGTAGAGGATGCGGATCTCTTCGGCCACTTCCGCGCCGTAGAGCTCGCAGATCAGCTCACGGATCGCCTTGCAGACCTCTTCCGCCTGATCGGAGGTCGCGGTCTTGCCGGTGCCGATCGCCCAGATCGGCTCATAGGCGATGACTGCCTGCTTCGCCTGCTCCGCGGTAAGGCCGAGGAAGCCGACCTTGACCTGCTGGCGGATCCAGTCGATCGTGATGCCCTGCTCTCTCTGCTCCAGAGACTCGCCGCAGCACATGATCGGGATCAGGCCCTTTTCGAAGCACTTGATCATCTTCTTGTTGACGGTCTCGCTGGTCTCCGCGAAATACTCGCGTCTCTCGGAGTGGCCGAGGATGACATACTTGATGCCGCAGTCCAGAAGCATATCCGGAGCGATCTCGCCGGTGAAAGCGCCCTTGTCTTCAAAATAGACGTTCTCCGCGCCGATCTGGATGTTGGAGCCTGCCGCCGCAGCGACTGCCGCCGGGATGTCGATCGCCGGTACGCACAGAAGGACTTCCACAGTATCGGAAGCGCAGGTCTTCTTCATCTCTTCGATGAGCGCCGCAGCCTCGGAGGGAGTCTTGTTCATCTTCCAGTTGCCTGCCGCCAGAATCTTTCTTGCCATAATTACACCTCCAGTAAATGAATGATTGATTTATGCCTTTTTGCCCGTGCAGCCTTCTTTTCTGTCATTGGCCGCCGCAACGCCCGGAAGCTCCTTGCCCTCGAGGAATTCGAGAGAAGCGCCGCCGCCGGTGGAAATATGGGTCATCTTGTCGCCGAAGCCGAGCTGGTTCACAGCCGCCGCGGAATCGCCGCCGCCGATGATCGTGGTCGCGTCGGTCTCTGCGAGCGCGCGGGCCACAGCGATGGTGCCCTTTGCAAGGATCGGATTCTCGAACACGCCCATCGGTCCGTTCCAGACCACGGTCTTCGCGCTCTTCACGGCCTCTGCATAGAGATCGCGGGTCTTCTCGCCGATATCCATGCCCATACGGTCCGCCGGAATGCGGTTCGAATCCACCGTCTCGACCTTGATCTCCGCGTCGATCGGATCCGGGAATTCCTTCGTCACGACCGTATCCAGCGGCAGATAGAGCTTCTTGCCGAGCTTCTCGGCCTTCTCGATCATCTCTTTGCAGTAGTCGATCTTGGTCTCGTCGCACAGGGAGGTTCCGACCTCGTAGCCCTTCGCCTTAAGGAAGGTGTAGGCCATGCCGCCGCCGATGATCAGGGTATCGCACTTCTCAAGCAGGTTGGAAATGACGTTGAGCTTGTCCGCGACCTTGGCTCCGCCGAGGATCGCCACGAACGGACGGACCGGGTTGTCCACGGCGTTGCCGAGGAAGTCGATCTCCTTCTGCATCAGATAGCCGACGACGGAGGTCTTGACGAATTCCGTCACGCCGACGTTGGAGCAGTGCGCGCGGTGCGCCGTTCCGAAGGCGTCGTTGACGAAGACGTCAGCCAGAGAAGCCAGCTCCTTGCTGAACTCCTCTCCGTTCTTGGTCTCTTCCGCACGGTAGCGGGTATTCTCAAGAAGGATGATGTCGCCGTCCTGCATGGCAGCCACAGCGGCTTTTGCATTTTCACCGACGACCGTATCGTCGGCGGCGAACTTCACTTCCTGTCCGAGCAGCTCGGAGAGGCGGGCAGCGACCGGAGCGAGAGACAGTTCCGGCTTCGGAACGCCCTTCGGCTTGCCGAGGTGGCTGCAGAGGATCACTTTTCCGCCGTCGCCGGCCAGCTTCTTGATGGTGGGAAGCGCAGCGACCAGACGGTTCTCGTCGGTGATCACGCCGCCCTTGAGCGGAACGTTGAAATCGCAGCGGCAGAGCACACGGAGGCCCTTCACATCGATATCATCAACACTTTTTTTATTCAGCATCGTATTTCCTCCCTTTGTGAGACCGCAAAAAGGTCTCACGGATTTCGATAAAAGAAGGTCCGGCCCTTTGTGACCGGACCTTCAAAGGTCAATTCTGAAAGATCACTGATTTATTTGTTCAGGAACTTTGCGAAATACTTGATGGTTCTGCACATATTGGAGGTGAAGGAGTTCTCGTTGTCATACCAGGAAACGACCTGAACCTCGGTGGTGTTGTCGTCGACTGCCAGAGCCATGGTCTGGGTCGCGTCGAACAGAGAACCATAGGTGATGCCGATGACGTCGCTGGAAACGATCATGTCGGTGTTGTAGCCGAAGCTCTCGTTGGAAGCGGCCTTCATGGCAGCGTTGATCTCGTCAACAGTAACTTTTCCTTCCACGACAGCGGTAAGGATGGTGGTGGAGCCGGTCGGGACCGGGACACGCTGAGCAGCGCCGATGAGCTTGCCGGCAAGCTCCGGAACGACGAGGCCGATCGCCTTGGCAGCGCCGGTGCTGTTCGGAACGATGTTGCAGGCGCCTGCGCGGCTTCTTCTCTTGTCGCCCTTTCTCTGCGGGCCGTCGAGGATCATCTGATCGCCGGTGTACGCATGGACAGTGACCATGATGCCGGACTTGATCGGAGCAAGGTCGTTGAGGGCCTTGGCCATCGGAGCGAGGCAGTTGGTGGTGCAGGAAGCTGCGGAAATGATGTTGTCCTCAGCCGTCAGGATCTCATGGTTGGTGTTGTAAACGATGGTCGGAAGGTCATTGCCGGCCGGAGCGGAAATAACGACCTTCTTGGCGCCGGCGTCGATATGAGCCTGGGCCTTCGCCTTGGAGGTGTAGAAGCCGGTGCACTCCAGAACGACGTCGATGTCCAGCTCGCCCCACGGAAGCTTGGAAGCGTCTGCTTCTTTGTAGATCTCGATCTCGGTATTGTCAACAATAATGGAATGATCGGTATTGGAGACCAGATCAGCCTTCTCGTATCTCTTCTGGGAAGAATCGTACTTCAGAAGATAGGCAAGCATATCAGGGGAAGTCAGATCATTGATCGCGACAATCTCAAAGCCCTCAGCCTGGAACATCTGGCGGAAAGCCAGACGGCCAATACGACCAAAACCATTAATTGCAACTCTTACTGCCATAACTGTAAATCCTCCTGTTTTTTCATTGAACAGATATGTGAACTGCGTTCGGTATCATTGTACTAATAATAAGCCAAAAATACAAGCTGTTTTTTCAGGTGAGGCGCACGAAATACGGTTTTCTCCGCGAAAAGTAGACATAATGCGTGAAACCGCAGCTCTTCAGGATCTCCTCCGCTTCCTTCATCCCGTAGCCGACGGCCGAGGGCTGGTGGGCGTCCGCGCCGCAGGTGACGAGCGTGCCTCCGAGCTCCCGGTATCTGCGCAGGATATCCGGATGCGGATTCGGAAAGCCCAGGCGCTTCCGCAGCCCCGCCGTATTGAGCTCGAGGGCGATATTCCAGCGGACCAGAAGCTTCAGGATCTCGTCGATCACATCCGCGTAGGCCCGGTAGCTGTAGCCTCTGGCGCGCCGCTTTCCGTAGCGGACCACATAGTCCAGGTGCCCCAGCGTGTCAAAATCGTGAAAGGCGCGGACATCCTCGAGCAGATTCTCAAAATAGGCGCGGTAGACCTCCTGATCCGTTTTTCCCTCGAAGGTCTCCGGATAGTAAGGATCCTGTCCGTTCACCAGATGCTGGGAACCGATCACGAAATCGAACGCGTGCTCCTTCAGAAGCGCGCGGTACCGGTCCCCGAGATGCGGCTGCATCCCGAGCTCCACCCCGCTGAAAATGCGGATCCTTTCGCCGTAGAGCTCCTGCATCCGCCCGATCTCCGCAAAATAGTCCGGAATATCAAATTCGAAGACCAGGTCCTCCACCGGATAATCGAGATCGATGTGATCCGTAAAACAGATCAGCGGAAGGCCCGCGTCGATCGCGGCGCGGACCACGTCCTCCATCCGCGCCTCGGAGTCCGCGGAAAAAGAGCTGTGCAGATGAATATCTCCGATCATAATATCGTTCCTCCGCCTAGCAGGACGCCGTCCCGGTAAAATACCGCAGCCTGTCCGGGCGTGATCGCCCGCTGCGGCTCCGTAAAGGTACAGGTCAGCGTCCGGTCATCATTTTTTACGATTACAGCAGGCGCTCCCGCATGATTGTAGCGGATCTTCGCGAAGACCTCCGCCGGCTCCGTCAGATCGGGGACCGACATAAAATGCAGGTCTCCGGCCCGGAAGCTCCTCTGATACAGCTCCGCGTCGTCCGCCAGGACCACCTCGTTCGTCAGCGGGCGGATCTCCCGGACGAACATCCGCTTCCCGAGGGCGATGCCGAGGTGCTTCCGCTGTCCGACGGTATAACGGATGATCCCCCGGTGCTCTCCGAGAACATGCCCTTCCGCATCCACAAAATGCCCCGGAGGGAAGCGCCGCCCGGTATCGTGCTCGATGAACGCGGCATAATCATGGTCCGGAATAAAGCAGATCTCCTGGCTGTCCGGCTTATCGGCGACCGGGATCCCTGCCTCCCGCGCGATCTGCCGCACCCCGTCCTTGGTGTACTCCCCCAGCGGCATCCGCGTGCGGGAGAGCTGCTCCTGCGTGAGGCGGTAAAGCGCATAGGTCTGATCCTTCGAGGTGTGCAGATCTCCTGCAGACGGCGCGAGCGCAAAGCGGCCGTTTTCCAGCTGCTTCACCCTGGCGTAGTGCCCGGTGGCGATCCCGTCGGCCCCCATCTCCGCAGCCTTCCGGAGCAGGCACTCCCATTTTACGTACCGGTTGCAGACGATACAGGGATTCGGCGTCCGCCCCTCCTGATATTCCCGGATAAAGCGGCCGATCACTTCCCGGCGGAACGCTTCCCGGAAATCGAGCGTTACATGCGGGATCCCGATCGCTTCCGCGGCCCGGCGCGCGTCATTTACCTCCCGCTCCGCCGCTGCGTCCTGTCCGTCTCTTAATAGCAGGGTCGCCCCGGTCACCTCGTACCCCTGCTGCTTCAGCAGATATGCCGCCGCAGAGCTGTCCACTCCGCCGGACATTCCCACCAGTAGTTTCTTCATAGACTCCTCATTCAACCATTTTTGCTTCTCGCCGGCAGGCGCCGGACCGCTTCCGAAAAAGACAGCCTTCGTGAAAGAAAGCTGTCTCCTCTTACTTTCTCGGATGCGTGCGGACATAAACTTCCCGCATACGCCCGAAATCCATATTCAGATAGACCTGCGTGGAGGAAATATCCGAGTGTCCGAGCATCTCCTGCACGCTCTTGATGTCCGCCCCGTTCTGCAGCAGGTGCGCGGCAAAGCTGTGGCGCAGCGTGTGCGGCGTGATCTCCCCGCGGATCCCGGCCGTCTGGGCGTAGCCCTTCAGGACCTTCCAGAACCCCTGCCGGCTCATGGAGCCTCCGGAGCAGTTGACGAACAGATCGTCCGAAGTCTTTCCCTTCAGGAGCTCTGCCCTGGGTCCCGCAAGATAGGCGGCCAGCGCCTTTTTCGCGGTATTGCCGAAGGGGATGATCCGCTCCTTCGTCCGGTCCTCGCAGATCACATACTCCATCTGAAGATTCAGATGCTCCATCTTCAGGCCGATGAGCTCGGAGACCCGGATCCCGGTGGCGTACAGAAGCTCCAGCATGGCGCGGTCCCGAAGGCCTTTTGCGGTGGTCTCCGACGGCTGAGAGAGCAGCGCGTCGACCTCTTCCACGGAGATCACGCCCGGCAGCTTCCGCTCCGCTTTCGGCGGACGGAGCATCCGGGAGGGATCCGAAGAGATCCGGTTCCGGTCACGAAGGTACTGAAAAAAAGCGTGGCAGGACGCTACGCTGCGGGAAATGGAAGAAGCGGCGTACGAGCCCTTCTCCAGATATAACAGGTAGGCGTTCAGATCGGTCTCTGTAACCGCCTTCCAGTCGCTGATCTCCCGGACTTCTTGGAGATATCCGGTCAGTTTATTCAGATCTCTGCGGTATGACACCAGCGTATTGTCCGAGGACTTTCTGGTCACCCGCAGATATTCGATAAATTCCTGAACTGCATTTTCCATTGAGATAAGATGCTCCGATCCCGAATCTTCCGCGCATAAATGACGCACGCCCGGACGCACCTCCCCGGCTCCGGCGGCTTATGATTCCCATGCTGCGCGGCGAAAAGCAATTCACCCTTCCTTAATGCAAAAAAATAACACCCCTCTTGTGTTCAGTTCCTCATTATACTATCTAATTGACATAAAATCAAACAGATTTTTGCGGACGGTCTGATTTTTGCCTGTTTTTCAGGGTTTTTTGCGGGTTTCCACAAGATATCGATTTACATAATATTTTACATCCCAGATGTTGTGCTCCAATAAAAAAAGAAGAGCCGAAGCTCTTCTTTTTTCATTTTGCGAAATCTGTCACGCGGCTCTCCCGGATCACATTGACCTTGATCTGTCCAGGATATTCGAGCTCCGCCTCGATCTGCTTCGCAATATCCCTTGCGAGCAGGACCATATTGGCGTCGTTCACCTGTTCCGGAATGACCATGACACGGATCTCGCGTCCGGCCTGGATGGCAAAGGTCTTTTCCACGCCCTTGAAGCCGTTCGCGATCTCCTCCAGCTGCTTCAGACGGTTGGTATAGGTATCCAGCGTCTCTCTTCTGGCGCCGGGCCGGGCGGCGGAAATCGCATCCGCTGCCTGAACCAGACATGCAATGAGAGACGTCGGCTCCGTATCCCCGTGGTGGCTTTCCACGGAATTGATAACGGTCGCATTTTCCTTATATTTACGGCAGAGATCCGCGCCGATCTGGATATGGGAGCCCTCGACCTCGTGGTCGATGGATTTTCCGATATCGTGCAGAAGGCCGGCTCTCTTCGCAAGCCGCACGTCACAGCCGCACTCCGCAGCCATCAATCCTGTGAGTTCCGCCACCTCGATCGAATGCTTCAGCGCATTCTGACCGTAAGAGGTACGGAAGTTCATTCTTCCAAGAAGCTTGATCAGTTCCGGATGCAGGTTGTGGACGCCGACCTCAAAGGCCGCGGACTCCCCGTCCTCGCGGATCTTGCTCTCGACTTCCTTACGGGCCTTTTCCACCATCTCCTCGATTCTGGCGGGATGGATCCGGCCGTCCACGATCAGCTTTTCCAGGGCGATCCGGGCGATCTCACGCCGGATCGGGTCAAAACCGGACAGAACGACCGCTTCCGGGGTGTCGTCAATGATCAGATCCACACCGGTCATGGTCTCGATGGTCCGGATGTTCCGGCCCTCCCGTCCGATAATGCGCCCCTTCATCTCATCGTTCGGAAGCTGGACGACGGAAATGGTCGTCTCCGAAACATGGTCCACTGCACAGCGCTGAATGGAGTTCACAACGATCTCCTTCGCTTTCTTGTCGGCATCGTTCTTCGCCTGCTCGACAAGTTCCCGATACAGCTTTGCGACGTCGACCTTGACGTCGTCCTGTATGGATTTCAGCAGGAAATCCTTCGCTTCTTCGGTGGTCATCCCCGAAATCCGTTCCAGCTCCTGCAGCTGCTTCGCGTGCATCTCATCGACCTGCTTCAGCTTCTTCTTCAGCTCGTTTTCTTTTGCCGTGTAGTCCGCCTCGCGCTTCTCCATCGCGTCCGTCTTCCGGTCGAGGGCATCTTCCTTCGACTGGATCCGGCGTTCCTGCTTGGAGATCTCCGCTCTTCTGTCCTTGATTTCCCGGTCCACGTCATTCTTCATGGCGAGGGACTGTTCCTTGACCTCAAGAAGAGATTCGCGTTTCTTGTTCTCAGCCGTCTTAATGGCATCGTCGATAATGCTTCTTGCCTGTTCCTCGGCAGAGCCGACCCGTTCGGCATCCGCTTTTGTCTTCTGGGCAATAGCCATCTTCCACGTAACCGGAAGCGCGATAATCAGCAGGACTACCAGCACCGCTAACACTATTCCTACTGCTACCGGCATTGGAGCACCTCCTTATTTAGTTTTCATTGTACATGTATACAACTATTTAACTATATCGGTTTTGGGAAATGATGTCAAGCGCTTCGCTTTCCGTTTTTTCTCTCCTCGGACAGTTTCAGCATAAAAAATGAGGATCCCCTTTACGGGAGATCCTCTGTCATGTCTTCTTTATACTCGCTGATCACGGCGCGGATATCGGAAGCGGAAAAGCCCTTTCTCGCGCAGGCAGCCGCTGCCTTCTCCAGAAGACGCGGGTCGTCTGTGCGGCCGGTGCGCAGTTTCTTTCCGATCAGGGAGCGGATCAGCGGCTTCTCATCGGCCGTCTCAAGACCCTCCAGCGCACGGTCGATCAGTTCGCGGCTGAGCCCCTTCTTCTGCAGATCAAAGCGGATCTGCGTCCGGCTCTTTCTCGCCGAGGCTGTCTCCGCATAATGCGCCGCGTAGCGCTCGTCGTCGATGTAGCCGAAGCTCCGGACATACCGGACCGCCTCTTCCACAGCGGGGGCGGAAAAGCTGCCGGAAAGCTTCCTTCGCAGCTCCGCCTCGGTCCGGTCCATATCCGTGAGAAGGAGCATCGCCTTCCGCTTTGCGCGCAGGATCTCGTCAGCCGGATCCTGCTGTGCTGCATCCGGAACGGTCTTCCGGAACGTTCTTCTTCTGCTCACCGGGCGCCTCCGGATCAGACGGTGGCGTCTTCGGACGCGGGATCGTCGTCTTCCTGATCTTCACTGTCAAGAAGGCCGTAAGCCTCACGGACCTTCCGGTCCACCTCTTCCATCACTTCCGGATGCGCGGCGAGATAGCCCTTGGCATTCTCTCTGCCCTGGCCGATCTTCTCGCCCTCATATGCGAACCAGGCGCCGCTCTTCTCGATGACGTTCTTCTCCACGGCCAGATCGAGGATGTCGCCTTCGCGGGAGATGCCTCTGCCGAACATGATATCGAACTGCGCCTCCTTGAAGGGCGGGGCCACCTTGTTCTTCACGACCTTGATGCGGGTCCGGTTGCCGATCACCTCTCCGCCGGCCTTCAGGGTCTCGATGCGGCGCACGTCGAGCCGGATGGAGGAATAGAACTTCAGCGCGCGGCCGCCGGTCGTGGTCTCCGGATTGCCGAACATGACGCCGATCTTCTCGCGCAGCTGATTGATAAAGATCACGATGCACTTGGTCCGGCTGACCGCGGAGGTCAGCTTCCGGAGCGCCTGGCTCATCAGGCGCGCCTGCAGGCCCACATGGGAATCCCCCATGTCCCCGTCGATCTCCGCCTGCGGCGTAAGCGCCGCCACGGAGTCCACGACGATGATGTCCACGGCGCCGGAACGTACCATGGTCTCGGCGATCTCAAGCGCCTGCTCGCCGGAATCCGGCTGGGAGATATAGAGGTTGTCGATGTCGACGCCGATATTCTTCGCATAGACGGGATCCAGCGCGTGCTCCGCGTCCACGAAGCCGGCGATACCGCCGCGCTTCTGTACTTCGGAGACCATATGCAGGGCCACCGTCGTCTTGCCGCTGGATTCCGGTCCGTAGATCTCGATGATGCGGCCCTTGGGAATGCCGCCGAGCCCGAGGGCGATATCCAGGGAAAGGGAGCCCGTGGGAATGGTCTCGATATTCATATTGGCGCCGGACTCTCCGAGCTTCATCACCGTGCCCTTGCCGAACTCCTTCTCCAGGTGGCTGATCGCGGCCTCCAGCGCTTTCTCCTTATCGCCTCTTGCTGCTTCCGAAATGACTGTATTTGATTTCTTCAAGATATATGTCTCCTTATAACAGTTATTCGAACAAATGTTCGCTTCTTTAGGTACAATACTACACCCTGCCGCAAAAGTCAATAAAAATAAGGGATTTTTCTGCTGAATCGTCAAGGACCGGGAAACCCGTAAGAAAGGGACCGGACAGCCCCCTGCGAAAGGCGCTGTCCGGTGAAAAACACGATAAGAGATCAGACGGAGCGCAAGCGGCCGGTCAGCCGATCAGCCAGTCGTAGAGCTCCTGGTATTTCAGAGCGGAAGCTTCCCAGGAGAAGTCGGCGGCCATCGCGCGGTCCACGATCTTGTTCCAGTCGCGCTTCTTGTCGTAATAGATCTTTTCCGCGTAGCGGACCGTCGCCATCATCTCGTGCGCGTTGTAATTCGCGAAGGAGAAGCCGGTGCCGGTGCCCTCGAACTCATTGTAGGGCTCGACCGTATCCTTCAGGCCGCCGGTCTCGCGGACGATGGGCAGAGTGCCGTAGCGCAGCGACATCAGCTGGGAGAGCCCGCAGGGCTCGAACTGGGACGGCATCAGGAACGCGTCCGATCCGGCGTAGATCTTGTGTGAGAGAGCCTCGTTGTAGTAGATCTGCGCGGAGACCTTTCCGCCGTACTTCCACGCGAAGTGGCGGAACATGTTCTCGTAGCGCTCGTCGCCGGTGCCGAGGACCGCGAACTGTACCGAATCCTGGCAGAGCTCGTCCATCACGTACGCGATCAGATCGAAGCCCTTCTGGTCGGTCAGGCGGGAGACGATGCCGATCAGCATGGTCTTCGGATCCATATTGAGGCCCAGATCCGCCTGCAGCGCCGTCTTGTTCTTGATCTTCTCCTTGCGGAAATTCTCCGCCGTATAGTTCTTATAGATGTACTTGTCGGTGGCGGGGTTGAACTCGTCGTAGTCGATGCCGTTGACGATACCGCGGAGGTCATGCTCCCGCGCGCGCATCAGGCCGTCCAGACCCTCGCCGTAATAAGGCATCTTGATCTCCTCGGCGTAGGTCTCGGAGACCGTGGTGATCGCATCCGCGTACACCAGTCCGCCCTTCAGCAGGTTCGCGTCGCGGTGATACTCCAGCTTGTCCGGCGTGAAGTAATAATCCGGAAGTCCGACGATATCCTTGACGGTCTGGATGTCCCAGACGCCCTGGAACTTCAGGTTGTGGATCGTCATCACGGTCTTGATGCCGCGGTAGAATTCATTTTCCTGGAAATAGCTGTTGAGGTAGACCGGGATGAGGCCGGTCTGCCAGTCGTGACAGTGGATGACGTCCGGACGGAAGTCGATGGTCGGCAGAATGGAGAGCGCCGCCTTGTCAAAGAACGCGAACCGCCCCAGATCGTAGGGCATGCCGTTGTAGGGCTTCAGGTCCGTGAAATAGTCCTGATTATCGATGAAATAGTAATGGATGCCCTCGTAGACGCACTCGAAAATACCGACATAGCAGCGGTTCCAGTTGAAGTCCATGTAGAAATTCGTCCGGTATTCCAGCATATCCTTCCACTTCTGATCCATAAAGGAATAATAGGGAAGGATCACGCGGCAGTCAAAATACTCCTTATCGAGCGTCTTCGGAAGCGAGCCGACAACGTCCGCAAGTCCGCCGGTCTTGATAAAGGGCATGCCTTCCGATGCAACGAACAGTATCTTCTTCATGGTTTCAGCCTCCGTTCCTTGGAAAATGCAATATAAGCCGGGTACTGCCTGTTTCGTGCCTGCGCTTTCCGCAGGCGATGTATTTATTATAATGCATCTTTTTTAAATTGTCGACACATCTCTTTCATTTCCGACGCAGAATTCAGTGTATTGCCGGTGATCTCCGCGCCTCCCAGGAGCCGCGCCAGTTCCTCGACGGATTCCTCCTGGTCGAGCGGTTCGATATTCGTGATCGCGGAGTCGTCCGTCACGTCTTTCCGGATCCGGTAATGCGTGTCCGCCATCGCGGCGATCTGGGGCAGATGGGTGATGCAGAGGATCTGATGCTCCCGCCCGATCCGCGCCATCTTCTCCGCCACCTTCTGCGCGGTCCGCCCGCTGATGCCGGCGTCGATCTCGTCGAAGATCATGGTCCCGGCCGCACCGTCTTCCGCAAACACCGTCTTCACGGCCAGCATAATGCGGGAGAGCTCGCCGCCCGATACCACGCGGTCCAGATCCCTGGCGGGCTCGCCGGGATTCGTGGAAATGCGGAAATGCACCCGGTCAAAGCCGTCCGCGCCGCAGTGCTCCGTCCGCTCAAAGGAGACGGAAAAATCCGCCCGCGCGAAATTGAGGTCCGCAAGTTCCCGCGCCACCTCCCGGGAGAAGGCCTCCGCCGCCTTCCGCCGCGCCTGGGAGAGACCTTCCGCTGTGCGGAGGAGCTCCGCTTTCGCCGCCTCCTCCTCCAGAAGGAGCCGTTCCCGGTCCTCCTCGAAGGACCGGAGCGCGGAGAGCTCTTCCTCCCGCTCCCGGCGGTACGCAAGCACTTCCGGGATGGAATCGCCGTAGCGGGACTTCAGGTGATTGAGCAGGTTCAGACGGTCTTCGCAGGTCCGGAATTCCTCCTCCTCGAAGGTCAGGGACTCCATATATTCCGAGAGCCCGCGGTTGAAATCATTGAGCATATCGTCGATCGCGGACAGACTCTCCACGAGATCCGAAAGCTCCGGATCGTAATCCGCGGCGCCCTCCAGCGTCTTCAGGGCATGCCCGACGGCCTCGCCCGCGCTCCCCCGGTCCTCATAGCCGGTCGCGCGGTAGACGGAGGAGACGCCTTCCATGATCCGTCTGGCATTGGACATCCGGCGGTAAGACGCTTCCAGTTCCGCGTCCTCTCCCTCCTGCGGATCCGCCTCTGTGATCTCGGCGATCTCGTATTCCAGGAAAGACATGGTCCTGGCCCGCTCCGCGGGAGACATGGCGTCCTTCTCCAGCTGCTTCCGGATGCCGTTCCAGGATTCGTACCGGGCGGCGGTCTCTTCCTTCCAGCCGGCGGTCTCCGCACCGCCGTAGGCGTCGATCAGCTGCAGCTGGCGCCCGCTCTCCAGGAGCTTCTGGTGCTCGCTCTGCCCGTGGATATCGATGAGCAGCGAGGCGAGCTTCCGCACTTCCGCCGCCGTCACGGTCGTCCCGTTGATCCGGGAAATGCTCCTGCCGTCGCGGATCCGGCGGGAGATCAGCACGACCCCATCCTCCGCCTCGGCGTCCATTTCCCGAAGCGCCTGCAGCGTTCCCGGTTCCCGTACTTCAAAGACCAGTTCCGAAAGCGCGTCGCCCCCGTCCTGCCGCACAAGGTCGCGGCGGATCTTTCCGCCCAGGGCCATGCCGATGGATTCGATCAGGATCGACTTGCCCGCGCCGGTCTCTCCGGTCAGGATGTTGAGCCCCTCCGCGAAATCCACATCCGCCTCGCGGATCAGCGCCAGATTTTTTACGTGAAGATTTCTGAGCATAGATTCCCCCGTCAGTTCCTGAGGATCTCGCGGATCCTGTCCGTCACGGTCTTAGCGTCCTCCGGCCTCCGGATCACGCACAGGATGGTATCGTCGCCGGCCGTACAGCCCAGGAGCTCGTGCCAGTCCAGCGAATCCAGCGCGGCGGCAGCGGCCATCGCCATGCCGGAGACTGTCTTTATGACCAGAATATTGATCGAGACATCCATCGATACGAAGGCGTCCTTCAGCACGCGCTTGTATTTCTGGCTGAGATCCACCTGTCCCACTCCGCCGGACGTATAGCGCAGCCGCCCGTTCCGTCCGGGCTCCTTGTGCAGCAGCAGCTGACGGATGTCCCGGGAGACCGT
>ONST01000134.1 GCA_900320575.1 uncultured Eubacteriales bacterium | reverse complement strand
CGCCGTTACAAATGAAAAGAGCCCTGCATATGGCAGCGTGTTTTGCTGCTTATGCAAGGCTCGTTTTTTATGTGGCTATAGGATGGAGCAGTTTGCCTTTTTCAGGCTGATGAGACTGGCCCCAAAATAATTTTGTTGACCGTGACAAAATGGTTGATCGTGATTTCGTAGAAAAGTGTCAAGTTCTTTGAACGTCATCTTCCGTGGTCGGCTTTTCGTTCCGTCCACCTCCGATTCGCTATCTCTCATCACTCTTTCACCGTGACTTCCTTCTCGAACCGTCCTCAATCGGGACGACACTAACTATCCGCAAGTCCTTGAAATAACGGGACTTTTGGGACGTTTCGGTATCTTTCTCTTGGGTGTATTACAAGACAAAAGGGTATAAAAAAAGCCTCATGCCGTAATGGCACAAGGCTCTTAGTTTTACTATGTTTCTTAGGCTGTCAGACGCTCATTCGAGTTTGGTAATTCCAGGCTCAATGAGTTTGTCAGCGTCATTTGTCGATTATTCGTACTCTACCGTTGCGGGCGGCTTCGGGGTGAAATCATAGAGCACGCGGTTGATGCCCGGTACCTCGGCGATGATGCGCTGCACCAGATGATCCATCAGCTCTGCCGGAAGATGCTCCACAGTAACTTCCATGACATCGGTCGTATTGATCGCGCGGATAATGCAGGGCCAGTCAAAGGTGCGCTGTCCGTTCTTGACGCCGGTGGACTTGAAATCCGGAACGACCGTGAAATACTGCCAGACCTTTCCTGCCAGCCCGTTCTTTGCGAACTCCTCGCGGACGATCGCGTCAGATTCACGGACAGCCTCCAGACGGTCGCGGGTGATCGCGCCGGGGCAGCGGACGCCGAGGCCCGGGCCCGGGAACGGCTGACGGTCGACCATGCTGTCCGGAAGTCCCAGGGCTCGTCCAACTTCACGGACCTCGTCCTTAAAGAGAATACGGACCGGTTCTACCAGTTCGAAACGGGAAGCGATATCCTCAGGAAGACCGCCGGCATTGTGATGCGCCTTAATGCCCGCTTCACTCTCCAGGATATCCGGCCAGATGGTTCCCTGCGCAAGGAAATCCACGCCGTCCAGCTTTCTGGCTTCTTCTGCGAAGACGTCGATGAACTCTTCGCCGATGATATGGCGCTTGGTCTCGGGATCGGCAACGCCTGCCAGTTTGTCGAGGAAGCGGTCTGCTGCGTCTACATAGATCAGATTTGCATTCATCTGATTACGGAACACCTCGATGACCTGCTCCGGCTCCCCTTTGCGCAGAAGGCCGTGATTGACATGTACACAGATCAGATTCTGTCCGATCGCCTTGATGAGAAGGGCTGCGACTACCGAAGAGTCGACGCCGCCGGAAAGGGCAAGGAGTACCTTCCGGTCACCCACCTGATTTTTGATGTCTGCGATCTGCTCGGCAATATAAGCCTCAGCGAGCGCTCTTGTTGTGATTCGTTCCATGGATTCCGGACGTACAAGTACTCCCATACTCTTTTCCTCCTTTTTGAAAATGCTTAACATCCAAGACAGTATAGCACAACCGTTTTCATTTTCACAATCATTTCTGCGGCTCGTTTTCAAAAAATGATTCCTCCGGATGCGGCTCCTTTTCCCCGCGTTCCTCGATCTGCAGCAGCTCCGGTTCTTCGTCTGTGTGCACCAGGACGGTCTCAGAAAGGATCCGGAACGAGGGAGGCTCCTCTGTCCGCTTCTTTCTGGTAAAGAAGGCGGGCACGGCGGAAAGCCCCGCTTCCGCACAGGTCAGGACCGCAATAGAGGAAATGTTGTCGCGCTCTCCGCGTTCGATCACAAGATTTGTCAGGGCGGACAGCCGTCCTGTCAGTTCTTCACCTGACGGATCATGACTGCATTTCAGGACGGAAAGCAGATCCGGCTCCGTCATCTCATGCCAGAACCCGTCAGAGCACAGAAGCAGTCCCTGCCCGGGGCAGATCTCTCCGAATTTAATGTCAGGATACAGGTCTTCCGATATGCCCATGCACTGTACCAGGATATTCCTGCGCCGGTCCGCCTTCGCCTGCTCCGGCGTCAGAACGCCTTTTGCGACCTCTGCCGCGACCAGACTGTGATCCGCCGTGATCTGAACGGCGGTATCCGCAAGAAGATACGCGCGGCTGTCTCCGATATGGATCACAAGGAACTGCTCTCCGGCCAGAAGAACGGCTGTAAGCGTGCTTCCCGGGCTTCCGCCTTTTACATTTCCAATTTCAACCAGACGGTGGTTGATGACCTGGAACAGCGCCTCCAGTTCTCCTTTTGCATACTCGCGCCAGGAATCGCCGCAGACCGTCAGGATCTCCGGGAACCGGATACGGAACCAGGACGCGAGCTCCGTCACGCAGTATTTGCTGGCCAGTTCTCCTCCGGCATAGCCGCCCATGCCGTCTGCGAGCACTGCAAGAAGGACTTCGTTCTTCCCGAAGTCCGCCCGGATGAGCGCGATGGAATCCTGGTTGGACGCGCGCACAGCGCCCTGATCTGAAAAACAGGCCTGTATCAGCTTCATAGATGCTCCGATTCTGTCCGGACCGTCCGGATCGCAAACTGCTGTATGGGAACATTGAAGATCCCGTAGATCAGCTTCCCGCGGGTCGTACTGACTAGGTGAATGACCCGGTTCAGCCAGCACTGTTCGGTCTGCTTCAGGACTTCCTTCCCGCAGCCGATTCCCGGAGTCAGGAAGTAATCCCCTTCCCGGACCTCCGGCCATACGAAATAATAGGAAATAAGGGCATCCCCGCGCAGGCAGGTATCTGAGAACCCGGACGTCAGAGAGGTCTCTCCGAAGACCTCTCCCCCGCAGCGGTCCAGCACCTGGTAACCGGCGATCAGCCGGTCTGTCGGTCTTATCGCCCGCACCAGCAGGCGGATACTGACGACGTCCCCCGCCTCACAGATCTCCGCAAACGGCTTCTCGTTGACCTGATACCAGTACCGGAGGATCCGGATATCCTGCGCTCCGCTGATGCAGGAAGCGGGCGGTGTCCGGAATCCCTGCGGCAGGATGGATCCTTCCGGAGCGTGCCGCATAGAACCGTCTCCCGCATGCGGAAGCCCCTGGCACAGCCGGTAGTATTCCACCATTGCCCGGGAAGTATCCCCGTCAAACAGGAGCTTCCCTTCATGAAGAAGCAGAGTCCTCGTACAGAAGGAGGTCAGAGTCTTCATATCATGAGTGACGAGGAGAACCGCCGCATGCTCCGCCATTTTCCTGATCCGATTATAACACTTTATCTGGAAGATTGCATCTCCCACCGTCAGAGCCTCGTCAATGATCAGGACATCCGGGCAGACACTGACCGCCAGGGAAAAGGCCAGGCGCACGAACATCCCGGAGGAATAATTCCGGACCGGCTGATCGATGAAATCTCCGATATCCGCGAATTCGAGGATCCCGGGGAGCAGCTGCTCCGTCTCCCTCAGGCTCCTGCCCATCAGCGCAAGGTTCAGACGGACATTTTCCCGGCCGGTCCGGTCCGGCTGAAAGCCGGCCCCGAGTTCCAGCAGCGAGGATACGGTCCCCTGCAGCCGGACGGTGCCGGAGCTCGGACCGGTAACTCCGGCAAGCAGCTTCAGAAGCGTGGATTTTCCGGCTCCGTTCCTGCCGATGATCCCCACGCATTCCCCTCTGCGGACCCGGAATGAGACCCCGGACAGCGCACGGAACTCCCGGTGATGCGGTCTGCCGAAAAAGGAAAAGGCTTCCCGGATGCGGTCTGTTTTGCGGAAAAACAGCGGGTAGATCTTCTCAAGGTCTTCCGCTTCCACCAGGATCTCCTGCTGCGGATGATTCCGATCAGTATCCATGATTACACCTCATCTGCGAGGAAGATTTCCTTCCTCTTCATAAGCCGCGCCCCGAGCAGGAGAAGCCCCGCAGTCCAGCACCAGAAAATGATGGTCTCCTTCCTGTCAGGGGCAGGCAGTCTCCCGGAGAGCAGGCAGCATCGATACCCCTTCAGCAGATACCGGACCGGATTGAGCATCAGGATCAGCCGGATACCGGGATCACACATCGCGCTGTCGTCCCAGAGGACCGGAGATGTCCAGAAGAGGAACTGCAGGAATACCGGAAGAAAGGAGGAAAGGTCCTCCAGACAGGCCTCAAGCACTGCAAGGATCCTCCCGCAGGCAAAGGTCAGCAGCACTGCAGAGGAATAATAATAGAGGAGCGGAACAAAGAACCGGGGAGAAAGGCCTCCCGAAACAGCAATGACTGTGAAAAGCAGGAGCAGGTGTATCAAAGAAGCCGAGATCGTTCGGATCAGGGGAAAGATATGGGCCGGGACCGCGGTTTTCCGGATCAGAAAGCGGTAATCCAGCAGTGAGTGGCCGGAAGTCTCAAGCGAACCTGAAAAAAAGATCCAGGGAAGATAGGCCGCGGTGAACCAGAGCACGTACGGCACCCCCTCTACCGGAGATGCACGGAGTCCCAGCTGGAAAACAAGATAAAAGATACCGATGGCAGCAGCCGGACCGGCAAAAGCCCAGAAAATACCGAGAACGGATTTCCCGAAGCGGCATTTCAGATCGTAAGCGGAAAGCACGAAAAGCAGTCTCAGCCGCTCTGCAGAATGTTTCATAGGATGCTCCCAAACAGATTTCTCCGGAATGCCCTTTTCCATGGTGACCTGCGGTAATCCCGGAGCAGGCTTCCAGGCTCTTTCAGATAGGAATGGAGCGGACGGGGAAGCGCGAGCGGGACGGTTTCCCCGTAATTCGAAAAGACCAGCTGTCCCAGCCCGCGGGACAGGCGCAGCGCACAGTTCCCCGCTTCTCTCAGAAAGACAGCGCTGTCTTCGCAGCAGGCGGGGAGCGCTTCTTCGCCGGCACGCTCCTTCTCACACAGGTCCCGTACGCGGTCCATCGCAGAATTCCGGATGAGAAGAAGCAGTTCTCTCTCCCTGGCCTGTTCAAACGGTTCCCTCTCCTGCAGGATCTTGTCCCCGTCTTTTCGGTATTTTCGCACAGAGCCCACAGGTTCCTGAAGAAGGATCTCCCAGAGCGCCAGTTCCTGGCCGGCGGGATGATTCCGAGGAAGGGGATCCCGGAGTCCGTCGAACCAGAATCCCTTCGCCGGAAGTCCGCAGGGACCGAGGATCTGTCCCGCGCTTCCCGTAAGACCGGCATAGAAGCCCGTAAGCAGCGCCTTCTGTCCGGTCTGCTGAAGAAAAAGAGCGAGATCCCTCTGCATGGAGCCCGCCCAGCCGACGTCCACGACGGCACAGTTTCCGGAAAAGGAGAACTGCCGGAGATACTCCTCCAGTGCTTCCGCCTCTCTTTCCGCTCCCGCGGCCACGTCCTCCTGAATTCTGTAAAGAAGGGTTCTGCCTGCCTCTGTATCCAAAAACGGGTCCCTGCGGACCGTCTCATCCGGATCGGGGCAAAAAGACAGGATCTGTTCTTCCGAAAGTCCGGAGGCCGTCAGCAGCTGCCGGACCGTACAGACCTGCGGAAGCCGCACATGATGAAGCAGAAAGGATCCAAGATCCGGATCTCCTGCAAGAAGCGGCACCGATAAGGCGCGTCTCGATACTTCCAGATAATGAAGCGGCAGGGAGGGCTCCGGATCGACGGTCTCGTACGCTGCTTTCAGCAGTGCACCCTCCCGGGAAAGAAAGAAGGCCCCGGTAATGTGCGATTCTTCGAATTCCCTCTTCAGCCATTTTGAAAATGCGTACAGAAATGCGCCCAGATAATCCGCTCCGAACCGCCGGACCTCGTCCAGTTCCTCCATGCTCTCCCCGCCTGTTTCTGCCGGCATCAGGACCGGCCTTTCCGATCGAACATACCGGCTGCCCTGCGTTTTACGGCCCGCAGCAGCCGCTTTCGGTCGAGAAGCAGCATCAGCGCTGCCCGCCGGAGAAACGGCTGATCCCTCATTACCAGCTCTGCAGCTTCAGGACCGCTGCCGCCCGTCTTTATCTCTTCAACGATTCCGTTCCTTCTGTGGAATTCCGCGGCTGCCTGCTCCCAGAAATCAGCTGCCGGGATCGCGTTCCGGCCTCCGAAGACCAGATCCTCCGCCAGCGCCCCGCCAACAATCTGCCGGTCCGCAGAAGACGTATCCAACAGATAGCTTTCAAACGGCGCCGCCGAAAGACCGGCAGGGATCCTAAGCATCTCCGGAAACGCCCCGAAGTTCGCGCGGTAGTCCCTTAAAAAAGCCAGTGCGCCTTCGTGCATCTGCCGCACCGCCTCGGTGTCCGCAGGAGTCCGTTCCGGACCGGCATATACCGGTACCGGCGTGCCCGCCTCTTCCCGGAAGCCGGTCAGGGTCTGACCGTCCGAGGAGAACAGATGCTCCCGGATCAGGGCCGGCCCGGCCGGGGCGGCGTCAAGAAAGGTCTCGATAGAGAACGCTCCCGCAGCGCGCAGGCAGGATGAAATGTCGGCATCCTCATAGAGGTAGAAGGCGCTGAACGGATGACCGGTACAGCGGGCCAGGCCCAGCAGCAGTCTCCCGCTGCAGCCGAGGTCGAACACCGCAGTGCCGCTCTGCAGATGCTCCCGGTAGAACCGTTCCGTGAGCGAGGCTGCTTTCCGGTGGGACTCCCTGTGATAGAGGTGTTCATAAAACCAGTTCAGGAACACCCGGCAGCTGTCCGCATCCGGGAACCGGCTCTCCGGACGGAGGCCGCCGTTCCGGATCACGGCAGCCAGATCGTCGCTCCGGACAGGCTCCATGGCAAAGGAAAATAATTCGCACAGTGACAGCGGCGTATGCGCACAGGGCTCGACGGGCGGAGACAGCCATTCCGCCTTCGTCTCAAGAAGGACCGGAAGCAGGGCTCTTCTCGAGACCGGAAGAAGATGGATCTCAGGCAGTTCTTTCTCTGAAAACAGGACCGGAAGCGCCGCTGCCGCAAGGGCTCCGTCGCGGAGCAGGAAAACGGCCTTCCGGACTCCGTATACCTCGAACCGCTGCTTCAGCCAGACGGACAGTCCCAGCAGATACCGGCCTAGGACCGCGTATCCGGTCAGGAAGGGGCTGACATGAAAATCACTTCCCGGATGAAAGGGGCGGTACGGATCGTCGAACAGCCGGTTCGCGGCCAGTGCCTCCGCACATCGGAGCGGAAGGGGCTCCGCAGACCGCTCCATTTCCGGGAAGAACGTTCTTCCCATGGAATGACAGCGGCCGGTCGGACAGTCCTCGATGCGTCCTTCATATACCTCCACGGTCTTCGGGAAAAACAGCGTGCGGATCCCGCACCTTTCGGCAGAGACCACGTCGCACTCCCAGCTGTCCCCGATGTGAAGGACCTTCTGCCCGGGGCAGAATGACAGGACCTTCCGGAACAGGCCTCCGGTTCCTTTGCGTTTCCGTTCCTCCGAGGAAAGAAAGAGCTGGCTGTATCCGCGGATCCCGCATTTGCGCAGCATTTTCTCCAGAGCCGTCCGGGGCAGATACATGTCGGAGACAAGGATCACGGTCTTTCCGGACGCGCAGGCGGTCTCAAACAGTTCCTTTCCGGCCCTGCGCGGGCAGATCAGCCGGTATTCGAGCTCCAGCTCCCGCTGCAGCATACGGGAGCGCACCGTCTCAGGCAGTCCGAAGAGCTGTCCCATGCAGGCATAGATCTCCGCAAGCGTCACGTCCTCCGCCGCGTCTTTATCGCCGGCGTTTCTTCTGGCTTCCCGCTCCGCCTCGATCCGCATCCGGGAAAACGGCACGCCGCTGCCGGATGCGGAGGCATATTCCGGATCCAGAAGCAGGAACAGATCCTCCGGCCGGGAGAGCGGGCGCAGCAGCAGCGTGTCGAACAGGTCAAAGCTGATCACGGTCTCCGGCCCGGAGAGGATCTGCTCCTTCATCCAGGTGAGGCTCCCCCTCCACGGCGTCCGCACCGACTCAAAAAAGCCGTCGGACGCGGACGTCCCCTCTCCGGGTTCCGGCGCGAGCTTCCGGAGCGCTTCCCGCAGTTTCCCCCGGCTTAGGGCGGACATCCGTTCTTTCCGGAGTCTTCTCTCCCAGATGCGCCGGTATCGCTGGCGGGCGCGGACCAGATGCCGCCGCTCCTCCTCCGTTCCGTGCATGCGCTCCAGATGCGTCTCAAGAAAATCGAATACAAAGCACAGATCCTGCAGGTGTTTTGCGAACTGCTCCGCCGTAAGGCTTTCCGTTCCCGTAGCGGAACTGCGGTTCGCGCAGTAAAAAACAGCTTCATTTTCCACGGAGGACGCGCTCTCCGCCTCCAGAAGAAAAACGAAGGAGAACAGCAGGTCCTCTGTCATCACCAGATGCCGGTGTACGCCGGAAAGATACGGGAGGCAGCGCTCGATCAGTTCCCGCCTGTACAGCTTGTTCCAGACGGTATGCCAGCCATAGCAGTACAGTTCCTGCCGGAGAAAGCGTTCCCGGAGTTCCTCCCGGGTGAGCCTGTCAAAAAAGAAGGAACTTTCGTGAAAATTGAAGATAAAGCGCTCGCCCTCTTCTTCCCGCACCGTCCTTCCGAAGATCACCTCCGCGCCGGTCTCCTCTGCCCGGGAGACCAGGCTCCGCAGAAAATCCGCGGACAGATAATCGTCGCTGTCGAGAAAGGCAAGATACCTGCCCCGCGCCTTCCGGACCGCAGTCATCCGTGTAAGGAACAGTCCCCGGTTGACCTCATGGGAGTACAGACGGATCCTGGGATCCCGCTCCTGATACTGCCTTGCGATCTTCTGTACGCAGCCGGGAGAGGCATCGTCCACGATCACGATCTCCAGATCGGAAAGGCTCTGACGGAGCACGCTGTCAAGGCAGCGGGGCAGGTATGCTTCCGTCCCGTATACCGGGATCAGCACCGAGACCAGCGGATCCCGGTCCGCGCGTTCCGTATTCCTGCTCTTCTGCTTCATCCGGTCTGTTCTCCTCCCGCTTTCTGTGCCGCTCCAGTTCTCCGATACGGCGTTCTTTTGTCAGCAGATCCCGGCGTTCCTGAAGAAGCTCCTTCTCCAGGATCCGCAGATACCGGTCCTTCTCTGCTGTCAGTGCTTCCTCCTGAGAGCAGCGCGCTTCCAGTTCCCGGATATAACGGTCCTTCCCCGCAAAGGTATCCCGGTAGCGCGCAATGGTCTGCTCCAGTTCTCCGATATAGGCGTCCTTCCCGTCAAAAACTGCGCGGAAGTCTCCGGCTGATTCCTCCAGCTCCCGGCAGTAGCGCTCCTTTCCGCGGCAGTACTCCTCCAGCTCCGCGAGATCCTTTTTCAGGCGCTCCTGTTCCCGGAGAAGGTCACGGATCCGGAAATACTGCCTGCGGACCCGGTCCTTGTTCTGCATATCGGTCTGCAGCGCATTCTGTTCATATCTCCCGCAGCTTAAAATGTCCTTCAGAAAGGTCCACAGCTCCTTCCGGCGGCAGACGATCCCCAGGCCTCCGCTCACCGGAAGCTCCAGGGTATACGGCTCCTCCGCCTGCAGCTCTCTCCAGAAGAGGTGAGAACCCAGCACCTGCTCTCCGAACAGATCCGGCGCCGTGTCGTGCAGAAAGACCGCGCCATCCTCCGAGACCAGATCTTTCCACCGCAGATAGTCGTGCCGGACGTCCTCATAGCGGTGGGATCCGTCGATGTGCAGCAGACCGATCCCGCCCTCGTCAAGTTCCGCCGCCTCATCGAAGGTCATCTTCCGGACCCTGACGTTCTGATCCGGATAGCAGCTGCGCAGCACTTCGCTGAAAACGGACCTGACGTCCTCCCTACGGTAATCCGCGCCGGTAAACAGGTCCCCTTCCCAGGTGTCCGCCACAGTCAGCTCCAGATCCAGATGATGGTCCGCAGCCGCCTGCAGGAACGCAAAGGCGGAACTCCCGAAATGAGTCCCCAGTTCCACGACGCGCTTCGGCTGTACACTGACCACGTAGTCATAGGCGAAATCCCGCAGTCCGGACCAGGGGGAACAGGCGTACAGCTCCCCGTATTCCCTGTCGCAGGCATATTTCGGCTGATGGAAGCACCATTTCTCACGCATCGTCTTTGCAGCGCTCCTTTCCGGCGCGTCTGCATTATAGTAAAAGTCCCCGGACGGTGTAAAGCAGAAACCCGTCCGGGGACTTCAAAAAAGTCAGTGCGTTATATTTTTGGCATTTTAAGATTCACATCAGAAGGAGAGCACGTTGATCCCCGTGGCCGGATCAGCCTTCCTTCCCACTTCGCCGTCAATGCAGGTGATCACGATCTCGCCTGTGACGGAGATCATGCATTTCTTCAGATGGCCGCCGAAGGTCCTTCCCTCCTCGTCGCTGACATTGATGTGGACGTGCAGATAGACCTCGCCGTCCTTCCGGGAAACGTCTCCGAGGATTGAGGTGATCTCCATCGGGAAGTCCAGATCCTTCTCCGAATATTCCTGCTTCTCCAGGTTGTAGAATCCGATGGTCACATGATTCGCGGCCCCGATTCCGGTAATGCTCCCGAAGCGGACGCCCTGTCTCCGGCAGACCTCCGAAATTCTGTCCAGCAGTTCTTCGCCCGGATCCAGGCGCAGCGCGATCTTGTCTCCGAATACTCTGTAATCCATATCTTGCCTCCTGTTTGTATCATTGATATTTTTCAGCCTTTCCTTTCCGGCCGGCAGACCTTCCGGTCTTGCCCTGAAGGATCAGCTGTGCTATTCTTTTCATGCTGCAGATGGAGCGCAGCCCCTTCGGCTGCCCGATTCACAAACGCTTTAAGGTGTGTCTGATCTATGATCCCTGAACCGAAGACCTTTCTGATCGTCTGTCCCTTTCTTTTTCTCGCGGGGCTTGTCGATGCCATCGCGGGAGGCGGCGGCCTGATCTCGCTGCCCGCTTACCTCATCGCAGGACTTCCGCCCCATAACGCCATCGCCACCAACAAGATGTCCTCGACCTTCGGCACCTCTCTGACGACGGCGCGCTTCATCCGCAGCGGTCTCATCAGCTTCCGGCTGGCGGTGCCCTCTGTGCTGGCTGCTGTCATCGGTTCGTCCATCGGCGCGCATCTTTCGCTTCTGATCAGCGAAGCGGTCATGAAATATATCCTCTTCGCCGTACTCCCGGTCTCCGCATTTTTTGTGCTGAACAAACAATTTTTCGGAGACGGAGGAACTGCGGAAGTGACGCTTGACCGGAAGACCTATCTTACGGCCGCCGTCTCCGCCTTCCTGATCGGGATCTATGACGGATTCTACGGTCCCGGGACCGGCACCTTCCTGATCATCGCCTTCACGGTCTTCGCCCGCATGAGCGTCAGCACGGCGAACGCCCAGGCGAAGGTGATCAATCTGACCACCAACGTCACCTCGCTGCTGATCTTCCTGAAGAACGGCCAGGTGATCCTGTCCCTGGGCCTGGCTGCCGCTGCCTGCAACATGCTGGGAAACTACATCGGCTCCGGCCTGGTGATGGCGAAAGGCGGAAAGATCGCGCGCCCGATCATTCTCGGTGTCCTGTTCCTGCTGCTCCTGAAGGTCCTCGGCGTCTATTGACTGCGGGCGGTGGTCACGCGCCGGCAAGCTCCGCGAGGGTCCGGACGGTCTCCTCAAGAGTCCGTCCTTCCTCGGAGACCGTCAGATCCGCCCACTCCTCATAGAGAGGGACCCGCTCGTCATACAGTTCCCGGAGGGTCTGGCCGGAGCGCAATACCACGCCACGCTGACGGATATCCATGAGACGCCCCTCAAGCAGCTCATAAGGCACTTCCAGATAGACGACGCGGCCCAGCGTTTTCAGGTGCCGCATCGCCTTCCTGCCGTAGATGACGCTGCCGCCGGTGGCGATCACCGTCTGATTCGCCCCGATGCCGCAGACCGTCTCCTCTTCCAGCGCAAGAAAGCCCGAAAGCCCTCGCTCCGCGAGGATCTCCGGAAGGCGCTTTCCCGCTTTCTTCTGGATCAGCAGATCCGAATCCAGAAAATCCATGCCCAGGATCTTCGCCAGGATCACGCCCGCGGTACTCTTGCCGGAGGCCGGCATTCCGGTCAGGATCAGATTCGTTCCGCTCATTTCCCGTTCCATCCCGCTTTTCTTTCCGGCTCACTCACAGGAAAGGAGCTCGATCCGGAAGTTCAGTTCTTTCCCCGCCATCTCATGATTCGCGTCGAACGTGATCAGCGTGTCGTCCTTCGCCGTGACCAGGACCGGGACCGGACGTCCCGTGCCGTTGGTCAGGAAGACCCGGCTCCCCACAGCAAGATCCGCTGCGCCGGGAAGCTGGTCTACAGGTATTTTGAGGACCGCTCCCGGATTCCGTTCTCCGTAAGCTTCGGAGGGGAGCAGGTGAATGTCAACGGTCTCTCCGACCTCCATCTCTGCCACCGCGGCGTCGAATCCGCGGATCATCATGCCTACGCCGCAGGTGAATTCCAGCGGCTCTCCCCGGTCATAGGAAGAATCGAACTGGGTCCCGTCGTTGAATGTGCCCCGATAGTGCACGCGGCAGACCTTTCCGACATTTTTCCCTTCCATAACGGGCCTCATCGGGCCGCCGCAGCCATGGCCGCAGGACGCGCAGTCTTCCGGCGCGCAGCCTTCCTCATCCCCGTGGTGATGATGATCGCAGGTGACGCCGGCATCAGTGAGTTCTCCCTTCAGATACGCCTCCACCGCTTCGTCCGCGCTGCCGGAGGCGCCGGCGATGACTGTGATTCCCTCGTCGTCCAGCGCCATCTGCGCGCCGCCGCCCAGGCCCCCGCAGATCAGCACGTCGACTCCGCGGTCCGCGAGCACGCCCGCCAGCGCTTCGTGCCCGGAGCCGCCGGTGCCGATGATCTCGGAGGAAAGGATCTTTCCGTCCTCCGCTTCGTAGAGCTTGAACTGCTCCGTTCTCCCGAAGTGCTGGAACACATTTCCGTTATCGTAAGTTACTGCAATT
>ONST01000061.1 GCA_900320575.1 uncultured Eubacteriales bacterium | reverse complement strand
TTACCGGCGCTGCCCTGCAAAGGTCTGCAGTTCCTTTACAGTTCATTCCGCACGGGAGCTTTTCCCGCGCCCGGTCTGACTTTCCGTCAGAATCCGTAGAGGTCGTACAGCCGCTCGCGCAGATTCTTGCGCTTTACGGCGTAGATGATATTTCCGATCACGAGGGAAATGCCGCTCACGCCCGCGAGGGCGATCCCTCCGTAGAAAAACAGCGATCCGTAGCTCATTTACCGCACCTCCCAGCCTTTGTCGATGATCTCCTGGATCCGCTTTTCGAGAAGCTGCATCTTGTCGTCGGATCTTCCTTCCCGGCGTTTGCTCTCGTAGCGGCTCTCCGCCTCCTCGTAATAGTGATAGGCGGTATGGTAGTCGCGGCTCTCTTCGGGGACCTCGCCCTGGGCCGCGATCTCGATGAGCGCGAGCTCCCGCCAGTATTCGTACTCGTCTTCGCCGGCGTTGATCCGGGCGATCAGGATCTGCTCCGCCTCCGCGTATTTCTTCTGGATGTGCTTGAGCTCCACGAGGTTGAGCCAGTCATTTTTCGTGGCATACACCGGATCCTCGGTGAGCTGCCGGAAGCACTCCTCCGCCTCCTGCAGGGCCTCGTCGTTGCCCTCGATGCCCTCGCTTTCCAGCAGATGCAGGTAGGAAATGCCCAGCTGGCGCGTCAGCACCGTGCGGTAGTCGTTCGGAAGCTTCTGACGGGCCTCGGTGAGCGTCTCGACCGCCTGCCGGTCGTTTCCGGAATCCCGGCAGGTCTTCGCCTTCTGGACGTAGGCCCGGAAGAGGATCTCCTCTTTGCCGGTCTTCTGGATCACCCGGTCGAAATAATCAATGGCGTCCGCGTACTGCCCGTCTTTCAGGGCGATCTCTCCGTAGACCAGGTCCAGCCCGTCGTCGGAGAGGCCCTTGCGCTCGCCGGTCTCCGCGATCTCCTGGGCTTTTTTCAGGTGCCCCTGCCGGGCCTCGGCGATCGCGTAATCCCGGTAGGTGTCGGTATTTTTCGTATTCAGCTCCACCGCGTACGCGTAGTTCTCGCAGGCTGTGGAATAGTCCTCCTGCTCGAACTGGCAGTTCGCGATGATGTAGTAGAGATCCGCCTCTCTCTGGCGGTCCTGCTTCATCGCCCGCGTGTACCGCTTGTCCCGCAGCGTCTCATCCGCCCTGCGGATGGCTTCGTCGTAGCGGTCGTCCTGCGCCAGCTTCTCGATCTCTTCGTATTCCTCCTGGAACTGCTCGCCGAGCCGTTCCAGGAATCCGTAGTAGGTGAGGGCGGATCCGGCGATCATGAGGCAGAGCGTCACGGTGGTGAAGATCAGCTGCCCCCGCTTCAGCTTCCGGTAGGTGTCGTTTTTCTTTACGAGGCTTAAGACCTCGTTCTTCATCTCCGCCGCGGTCTGGAAGCGGTCCTTGATGCGGACGGCCAGCGCTTTGGAAATGATGCGGATCAGGCCTTCGTCGTAGCCGGTCACATTTTCCCACAAGGGGCGGTTCTCCCGCATCCGCCGGGCCGGGCTCTCTCCCGCCATCAGGGAGTAGATGCTGGCTCCGAGGGAGAAAATGTCGGACCGCTGGTCGAGGCGGATGCCCCGGTAATTGCCTCCGGTGGAGTACAGCTGGCTCCGGAGCAGCTGTTCCGGAGAGGCGAAGCCTTCGCTGTAGCCGGACTGGGTCTTCGCCTCGTCCTGCCCGAAGGAAATGTTGAAGTCGATCAGGCAGATCTTTCCGTTCCGGTCCACCATAATATTGGAAGGTTTGATATCGCTGTGGATGATCGGCGGGTTCTGCGAGTGCAGGTATTCCAGCGCGTCCAGCAGCTGCAGGAGCCAGGTGATGACCTGCTTTTCATCGAAGCGGAGCCCCGCCTTGATAATCTCGGTCATGGTATTGCCGTCCACGTAGTCGATAATAGTATAGACTTCCGGACCCATCTGGATGAAGTCGTAGACCTGGGGCAGGTACTGGTGGTGGAGGTTCTTCAGGATGTCCGCCTCGCGCCGCTCGTTGATGTGCCCCACGTAGTGGTCCTTGATCTTCTTGATGACGACCTTTTTCTTGAGGTTCATGTGCCAGGCGGTGTACACCAGGCCGGCCGCGCCCTCACCGATGGGATCGAGCACCTCATAGGTGTTATGGATCAGGTCTCCCCGTTTCAGCATATCGGTCTTCCTCTTCAGCCCTCCGTACGGAGCAGTGCGCGGTCAAACTTCACTTCCACAAATCCGGCTTTCCCCGCCGGATAGCGGATCCGGGCGCCCTCCGCGGTCTCTATGGCCCGCTCTTCCGCCATCGCGTACCGCGTGCTCACCCGGGAAAGGGTGCGGGAGCTGTCCACTACGCCGCGGAACGTCTCCTCAAGGGCCTCGATCCGGCGCCGTAAGGGCTCGTCGAAGGCCCGCAGGGAATCCATGCTCCGCAGCCGGGCCCGGATCTGCCGGATCTCCTCGTTATGATAATTGATCTGCTGGTAAATATCCTGCAGTTCCCGGCTCGCCGCCTCCAGGCGGACAGTTTCAACCCGCATAGACGCTTCCTCTCGTTTTTCTTTCTTCATGGTCTGATTCTAGCACAGACCCTCTGCCCGCGCGCGTTTTCGCGACAGTCAGCACGTTTTTGATGACGAACGTCATAAAAGGAGGAGTTTTCCGCCGTTTTCAATGCCGTACTCCATAAGAGTCCGGCCCGGATCCAGGATCCGTCCCGAGAACACGTCGCACAGAACGAGCGTGCTCCGGTCGCCCGCCAGAGAGCACTGCTCCTTCTGAGATACCAGCTGGATGATCTCCTCGAGGATCATGGAGACCGGCACAGTCTCCTCCAGACTGAAATCGTAGACACGGTTCATGGAAGGGACTTCCACATCGATCAGGATCATCTTGGTCCTCCTGTATTTCCCATTTTCACAGCGTCAGGGCCGGACAAGCCGGTCCGTCAGATAGAGAAACGCCGCGCGGTCCGCGGTCCACCTCTGGTTCTCGGCTCCGCCTGCGAGGAGATACACGCCTTCCGCCGTTTCCTCCGCAAGGAGGGTCCGCACCGGTTTCCGGGTGCGCAGGTTCACCGCCTCCAGCTGCAGGGTGATCCTTCCCTCCGGAAGGAGCGCAATGTCCCCGCTGTCCGCAAGCAGCTCTATCTCCCCGCCCTCGTCGGGAAGAGCTGCCTCCTCCATAAGATCCCCGCAGAACTCCTCCTGAGAAAGGAGGGAGACCCGCACCACGTCCGCCGATACGGCAGTCTGCGCGAACGAGACATATTCCGCCCCGGGGTAGACCGTACGCGCGGGCGCGGTCTCCTCCGGGAACTGCACGGACACCGCTGTTTGGGCGTCCCGGAGCACGCGGACGATCCGCTCTCCCGTCTCCGTGAGGACCGCGCCGGTCTCCCCGGCCGCGAGCAGACCGCTCTTTACGAGGGAAAAGACCGCCTCCGCGGATTCCTTCCGGTCCGGGGCCAGCGGATGCTCCTCGAAGAAATAGAGTTCCCATATGTCTCCGGCCGCAAGCAGGGCCGCCAGCTCGGCCCGTTTCAGCATCCAGGTCTTCATGACAGCGCCTTCACCTCCGCCCGGTAGCTCCGCGAGACCGGGATCATGGATCCGTCGGTGAGAAGGATCAGATTCTCCGCGAGAATGATCCGGTCGATCCACTTCCGGTTGATGATGTAGCTCCGGTGGCAGCGCAGGAACTCTGCCGGTAGGATCTGCATCAGGTTGTCGATGGTCTCATAGGCCGCGTATTCGCGGGAGCCGACGCGCACGAAGATCTTCTTCTGGCGCGCCTCAAAATAGGCGATCTTGCTGTAGGGGAGGAAGGTCTTGCCCTCCTTCTGCTCCAGCACGTAGCTTCCGCTGTCCGCCTTGCCCTGGGCCTCCATGTAGGCGGTCACGAAATCGTGGATCACCGCTTTGCAGGAGGCGGCCGTGTAGGGCCGCATGAGCAGGGCCGCGGGAAGGATGGACGGCTTCAGGTACTGCATCGGGGACATCTTCGCGTCGGCGATGACCATCATCATCATTTCCCGGTAGCGGCTCCGCATCTCCTCGGCGTCCTTCGTCCCGTCCGCGCCGGTGACGTCGATGCAGGACAGGTCCAGCACCGGCGTATCCGGAAGCGCGGCGGCCACGTCGTCCGCGTTCGCGCACAGCAGCCACTTCCACTCGTCGTCCCCCGCGAGGGCCGCCTCATAGCGGAAGCTGCCCTCGAGGGCTTTGAGCTCCTGTTTTCCTCTTGTGTAGATCAAAGATGCTATCATAATTCTCTCACATCCGGTCCTGCAGTTTTGTCACAGCTCTTCCGGCTCCTCACTCCGCAAGGGGCACGACCACCTCATGCCGGTCGGTCTCCTCGTCTCCGCTCGGGAGAAGGCCCAGCCCCGGCTTCTTCGGCTTCGTCTGCTGCGTGTAGGAAATATAATCAAAGGTGAACAGCCGCTGCGAGGTCACGTTTCCACCGAAATGGATGCCCTGCCGGTCGCGGATCATGTTCTGGTAAATGGGGCTGCCGATCATGCTTCCCGCCTCCTCCGGATTGAAGGCCGCGATGAAGTAGATGTTGTGCAGGCTGCCCTTGTCGGTGATATTTCCGAAGAAGCGGCTCATATCCGAAACGCCCTCGTCCGGATGGGAGACCGCCTGAATGAAGTCCGCAAGGTCGTCGATCAGGATGAAGACCGGCTGCTCCTCCTGCATTTTCACGAAGATCTGCCGGTCGGTCTGTCCTTCCGCGACCGCCGCCTTCTTGATCCGGTTGCGGGTCAGGAAGACGCCCTGCAGCTCCACGCAGGAGGCGTAGAGTTCCTGGCAGGTCGAAAGATAGACGGCTCCCGCCTCCTCCGCCGCTTTTTTCAGCTTCTTCCCGCGGTCGAAAAGGTAGGTCTTCGCTCCTTTCTGAGACGCCGCGGCCAGAAGGACTCTGAGGAAATTGGTCTTGCCGCTCTTCCGTTTGCCTGTGACCAGATAGCAGTAGGTCTTCGTCAGGTCGATTGCCGCAGGAGAGGCGTCCTCCATGTACCAGCCCATGGGCAGGAGCGCCGGATCCGCCGCCGCTTCCTGTTCCTCCGCAAGTGCGAGGAAGTCCGAAAGCACGGGCTTTTCCGGGATCTCCGGCACCGGACGGGCACACCTTCCGCTCCAGGAGGCGCGCATTTCCCCGATGCGCTCCGCGATCTGCTCCATGCGGTCGTAGTCGGTCTCCGCAGGGAAGGCCAGGGCGGTCTGGAATTCCAGCACTGCGTCGCCGGTCTTTGCCAGTCCCCGGCCCTTTACGCCCTCCTCCGGGAGCACGTCGATCCGGGTGGTATGCATCGCGTCCGCATAGGCGTAGCGGTCGGCCAGCTCCAGCGACACCACGGTGCGGATGTTGTCGGCGAGCCTGCGCTCGATCTCCGCTCCTCCGAACCCGCCGGCGGTGATCAGCACGTAAATGCCGTAGCTGCCGCCGTCCCGCAGGATGTTGTTGAGCACGCCGGTGTACGCGTCCCCCGTCTTCTCCCGGAAGGCCGCATACTGGTCGATCACCAGGACGACGGCCGGCACCGCGCAGCCGTTCTTCGCGGTGTACTGCTCGTAATTGCCGCCGGCGAAGAGCTTCTTCCGCTCCGCCATGATCTGGCCCATCATGCGGAAGAACTTGGCGATGCGCTCCGGCGTCTCCTCGTTCATGATGCCGCCCACGTGGGGGCTGCCCGCGAAGGCGTCCATCAGATGGCTGCTGAAATCGATCAGATAGAGGTTCAGATGCTCCGGATCGTAACGGCTGATCAGTGACCAGACCAGTGTCTGCGCGAAGGTGCTCTTTCCGCTGACCACGCTGCCGATCACCGCGTGATGGCCGTTCTTCGCGAAGTCGATGGAAAGCGGCAGCTGCGCCTGGTTCACCGGGTCGTCGATCAGGCCGGCGAAGGCGGAAAGGCTGAAGCCGCTCTCCGTCTGCCAGCTGCCGTCCCGGTAAGCGGACTCGCGGAAACCTTCCAGATCCTCCAGGTAGAGGCGGGAAGGCAGGACCGGCAGCCAGAGCAGAAATTTGCGGTCAAAATGCAGGCGCTTCGCGGTGTCGGCGATATACTCCACCACCGCCTCCAGCTGGGTTCTGCTCCTTCCTTCGGGCAGCTTGCTGCCGCTCATAAAGGCGAAGGAGAGGATCTTTCCTGCCCGCGCCTCCGCCGGGAGCTCGCAGCCCACCTGCGCGTTGAGGCGCAGAAGCTCGGTCATGCGGCGCATGTTGTAGTCATTTTCCGGATAATCGATGCCCGCGCGCGCAAGGCCGCCGAAGATCTGATCCAGCACCTGCGGCGAAGTGAACTGCCGCTCGCTGACCAGCATCTCACGGTCGACCGTGCGGTCAATGACCGCAAGCAGAGAGGCGATCCATTCTCTTCTGCGCTTCTCCTGACGGGCGATCTTCAGCCGGTTTCCGGTCATCGCCGTCTTGCCGGTGGCCGTCAGCATGCGGACGATCTCGGTCTTCTCCCCGTCCTCGCGGGCGTCGTAGGCGGCGCCGCTCCAGCCGGACTGGAAGAGCTCGTAGAGCTCGTCATTTCCCACCTGCAGATAGCAGCGGCCGGCCTGGGTGATGAAGGCCGCGTCGGGCTTGTGCAGCATGTCCATGGAGTCCTGCTTGTCCTGCACGCGCAGGCAGAGGCGGAACTTCGAGTTGGACCAGATGTTGTCGTCGACGGTGCCGGCGGGCTTCTGCGTAGACAGAATGAGATGCACGCCCAGGCTCCGGCCCACCTGCGCCACCGAGATCAGCTCCTGCATGAACTCCGGCTGTTCCCGCTTCAGCTCCGCGAACTCGTCGATGATAATGAAGAGGTGCGGGACCGGCAGGCTCGTCTCGTTGTTCTTGTAGAGGCGGGTGTACTGGTTGATGTTGTTGACGCCGTTCTCGTTGAAGACCCGCTGCCGGCGCTGGTTCTCGCTCTTGATGGAGATCATCGCCCGGCGCACCTGGTTGCCGGAGAGGTTCGAGACCTGCCCCATCATGTGCGGCAGATCCGTAAAGAGGTTGGCCATGCCGCCGCCCTTGTAGTCGATGATGAAAAATCCCACGTCGTCCGGGCTGAAATTGAGGGCCAGAGAGAGAATGTAGGTCTGCAGCGTCTCGGATTTGCCGGAACCGGTGGTGCCGGCGATGAGACCGTGGGGCCCGTGATACTTCTCGTGGATATCGAGATAGCAGGGCGCGCCGCCGCTCTTGACGCCGACGATGGCCCGCATGGACTCGTAGGAACGGTTCTTGGCCCAGCGGCTCTCGATCATCAGGTCCTTCATGCGCTTCGCCTGATACATCTCGAGGAAGGTGAGCGAGCCCGGGATCTCCCCGCTTTTGGCCTGCTCAAAGACCCGGATGTTGGCCAGCCGCTTCGCGAACTGCGCAAAGCAGGCCGGGTCGACGCCGTCGAAGACGATGTGCTGCCGCTCCGAGTTCTCGGTGCCCACGGTGTAGGAGCCCTGCATCGCGGCGTCATTTTCAATGACGTACCTGCAGGTATTGGGCAGTTCCTCGTAGCTCTCGTAGAGGAGGACCGTCGTCAGCCCGTACTCCGGGCGCGGATCCATGACATATTTGGAAATAAGCTCGCCCTCGAGGAAGGAGGGCTCCGTCACGAACAGCACGTACCAGGGCAGGGGAAGTCCTTTGCGGGCGGCTCCCTCTTCCTCCGCACGGGAGCGGACGACAGATACCAGCTCGTAGAAGACGTCCGCGGCATCCTGCCGGTTGTCGGCCACGAAGCGGGTCTTGCGGTCCTCGGACCAGACGTGGGGGAACCATTTCGCAGCGCCCAGCAGCGCGTCCTCAGCGCTCTTCTCCCGGTTGTAGACGAGGGCCATCTTCACCTCGGTATAGGCGTTGCTGGCCGCGATCTGCGTCATCAGGGCGCAGGCCGCCTGGTAGGCGCCGGTCTTTCCTCTTCCGCCCAGGATGCCGATCAGCTGGTGTTCCTGAAGGTTCGTGCCCACCGGCACGTTATGGAGGTACCGGTAGCGCTCGCGGATCTCCGCGGGCTTGTCCTCGAGCGGATCCTTGTAGACGCTGAACTTCTCCTTCGGCACGTCCACCGCGCACTGGAAGGGCACCGAGCCCAGGCCGAGGCGCGCGAACAGGAAATCCTTCTGGGAGGGATTCCGGCTCCAGAGCTCCACGCTGCCCATGTCGTACCGGCTGCAGGCGTCCGCGGACGGATACATCCGGCTCATGGCGGCAGTATTTTTCTGATACTTCTGTTCGACGGTCTGCTCCTTTTTGATCAGATAGCCGCTGTAGGCCTCCCGGCGGTCCCGCTCCTCCTGAAGGGCCTTCTTTCTGGCGTTTCTCAGGTTGATGACGGCCCAGAGGCTCCCGAAGAAGGCGGCGCCCACCGCAGTGATGAGGCCGGTGTACATCATCGGGGACGTGCCGGAGCCGCTCTTTGAATTCGCGTAAATAGCCAGGGACGTGCCCAGCAGCATCGGGATCGCCATCGTAAAGGACGGTCCGATGGTGGCCAGCACCGAGCGCTGCTCGAGGCGGCCGGGACGCGGCGGGATCTCGATCTCCACCGTGTCGGTGTCCAGCTCCTCCAGATTCCGCGGCGCGCGGTGGAAGAGCCGGTCTCCGGCCGGAGCCGGCACGGCCGCAGACGGAGGCGCGGCGAAGCTGCGGATGCCGCGGCCGTTCACCGGAACAAGATACGGACTGCGGATCTGCACGTTCACGTCGGCTTCGTTGACCGCCAGCAGATTCCCCAGCCAGATGATCTGCAGTCCCAGCACGTTGATGAGATCGCCGATCCGGATCTCGCAGGAGTTCTGCACGCGGAGCGTGTTGACGTAGACGCCGTTCCGGCTGTGATTGTCCCGCAGAATGCAGGAGGTGCCGGTGAATTCCAGTACCGCGTGCCGGTGGCTCACCAATCCCAGGATATTGACGCAGATGTCGTTCCCGGGATCGCTTCCGATGCTGACGCTGCGGACGCCGGTGATGTCATATTTCGTGAACGCGGAAAAAGAGCTGTCCGTCTCCCGCACGATCAGCGAGACCGCCCTCATGTCAGGCAGACGAAGAACGAGAACATCCCCGCCGCGGATCTCCCGTTCAAAATACAGCTCCTCATGATCTTTTGTATTTTTCAGAATCTGATAGTCCGCCGAGGGCGGGAACATCCATTTCGAGCCGATGATCTCCAGGGCGACCGTGACGTCGTTTGGGAGCCCGAAGAGATCCTTGTACAGGATAATGGATGTATCCGCGTTGTCCGTGGCGGGCAGCAGATATTCCTTATACGCCGTCTGGCAGTATGCGGAGATGATCACACTCATCGCAGATACCTGTCCCAATCGTTTTCATGCGGAAAATGCAAGCTCTCTTCCGCATCTCCTCAGTTCGCCGCCTCCTGTTTCGTTCCGCACCGCGGGCAGAACTGCGCGCCCGGGGAGAGGATCTGTCCGCAGGAAATGCAGACCGGGCCCTGCGGAGCCGCCTGAGGGGCCGGCTGCGCCTGGGGGATCGGTGAACCGCAGGCCGGGCAGTAGGCCGTGCCGACGGGCACGTCCGCCCCGCACTTCGGGCAGCTGACCAGTCCCCGGATCAGGTTGTACTGGCGGTGCATCTCCTGCAGATCCTTTCCGATGAGATCCACACGCTCCGCCAGGGCCTTCGCCTCTTCCTCCGGGATCTCCCGGCCGTTCAGCCTGTCATAGAACATCCGGCCCAGAGTGTTATAGGTGCGGTCCAGCTCGGCCTGCGCCATGGACATATCCGCCTCGATCCGCGACTGGTCCGAATAATTCCGCGCGCGGCGGGAGAGCGAGCTGCCCGCCTCAGATACTTTATTTCCAAGACTCTCAAAAAAATCCATCTGATGCTCCTTTCAGGGGGAAGGACTTACTCCTCCTCCAGGTTGTTCTCCGCCGTATACTGCTCGAGATTCTTGGTCTCGATATCGCGGTTCAGATCGTCCCGTGATTCAAAGCCGTTCATATAAGTCCAGTTCCCGAGATCCACCGTATCATCCGGGAAATCGTAATTGCCCAGGTCCGGCGCGATATCGTCCCCGTTGCCTTTCTGCAGCAGGTTCCGGAACCGGCAGTAGGTGTAGACCCGCTTTGCGCCGTCCGGGGTGGTCACGTCCGTCTGATAGACCATGTAGATGTAGTTGCCGCCGTCGTTCTGCTTGGAGACCAGCAGATATTCCCCGAGGCACTCCAGCTCGCCGAGCTTGTAGTCGGAGCTCCAGCTCTTGGAGGTCCGGGACTTGATCGCGTCCTGCGCCTGCTTGTCCATGCTCACGAGGGTCTCGGAATCCACGTCCTTCAGCTTCGTGATATAGCCCTCGAGGTCCTCGACCTTCTCCAGGTCGACCTCCCCCTCCTTCAGCTGGATCTTGTACTTTTTGAGCTTGCTGTTGCGGGCGTTGATGTCCGCCCTGACGGTGTCGCCGTTCTTCAGCTCCCCGTTGTCCTTGATCTCGTAGCTGAATTCCGCGGCGCTCAGCGCGTCGTAGCCGTCGAAGGATTTCTTGTAGGTCTTCTTCCTGCGCATGGCCTTCTCCAGCGCCTCGGCGCACTCGTCGCGGTCAAATTCGACGTAGGCGTAGCCGCTGCCGTCGTGCCCCTCGAGCGTTACGGTCATGTAGTCCGCGGGATTGACGGTAACGGGCCGGCTGGTGAGCACCACCGCCAGCACGATGCCGATGACCAGGACGGCGCCGCCGATGACGAGAAGGAGCCCCAGCTTCCGGCTGTCGAGCTTCTTTCCGCCCTTTCTGCCCGGCCCCGGCCCGTCGATGGAGCCTCCGCCGCCGAAGGGATCAGGGTTCCCCTGGGAAAACGTCTGCGGATACCCGCCCTGAGGATATCCCTGCTGCGGATTCCCCTGCTGATATCCGCCCTGGGGCCACCCCTGCTGCGGATTTCCCTGCTGATATCCGCCCTGAGGATATCCCTGCTGCGGATTTCCGCCCTGGCCGTAATTCCCGGACTGATAAGCTCCCTGCTGTCCGCCGCCCTGCATCCGCGGCGCCGCCACCGGCGTCCCGCAGTAGGGGCAGGTGCCTTCCGTTCCTGTGATCTGTTTTCCGCATGCTCTGCAAAATGCCATCGCCGCAACCTCTCCGTTCTCTTTGCTGCTTTTACAGTGGAGCGGCCTGTGTTCCGCTCCCCAAAGTATACCACGAACCGGGCTTTGGGAGGTACGTCCCGCCCGAAAAATATCAGAAGAGCTCGTACGTGCCGTCCACCGACGTGCCCGGGGTGTACTGGTATACGCCGTCCGGCACATTGTTGTCGGTAATGAGCCGGAGGATATTCTCCGTTCCGGGCTCGCTCTCCGCCACCGTAAAGGCCTCCGTGCCTCCCCAGTCGAGAGACGGCACCTTCTCGATCCCGGCCTTTGCGTAGCCCTGCCGGTCCTCCTCCAGC
>ONST01000211.1 GCA_900320575.1 uncultured Eubacteriales bacterium | reverse complement strand
AAGGCCGCGAAATCCGGCGCCGACAAGGGCGCGAAGCGGGAGTACGAGATCCTGCAGGAGATCCACGACCATCTGGAGAACGGACAGCTGTGCATTACCCTGAAGTTCGAAGACGAGGACGACGAGAAGTTCAAGACCTCCCTCAATCTGCTGACGGACAAGCCGGTGATCTACGCGGCCAACGTCTCCGAGGAGGACCTGGCGGACGACGGGGCGAGCAATGAATACGTCGCCGCGGTGCGCGCGCTCGCCAAAGAGCAGGGCTCGGAGGTCTTCGTGATCTCGGCGGCCATCGAGCAGGAGATCGCGGAGCTCTCCGAGGAGGAGAAGCAGGAGTTCTTCGAGGATCTGGGAATCACGAAATCCGGCCTCGAGAAGCTGATCGCGGCAAGCTATCATCTTCTGGGCCTGCAGAGCTACCTGACCACCGGCGAGGACGAGACCCGCGCCTGGACGATCCCCGTGGGCTGCAAGGCCCCGAAGGCGGCGGGTAAGATCCACACGGACTTCGAGCGCGGTTTCATCAAGGCGGAGGTTATCAATTACCAGCAGCTGCTGGACTGCGGCTCCTATGCGGCCGCCCGTGAGAAGGGCCTGGTGCGCATGGAGGGCAAGGAATACGTGGTCCGCGACGGGGACGTGATCCTCTTCCGTTTCAACGTGTAACGGAGCGGCGGTATGAATTATCAGATCAATTTCCCGCACCTGGGCATCTACCTCGAGCATGTGGGAAAGAGCATATCGGTGGGAGGTTTCGCCATCGCCTACTACGGGATCGTCATCGCCGTCGGCATGCTGCTGGGCATCGGACTTGTGTGCCGGCGGGCGAAGGAGACCGGACAGGATCCCGACAGCTACGTGGATATCTGCGTGCACACGATGATCATCGGGGTGATCGGGGCGCGGATCTACTATGTGATCTTTTCCTGGAGCGCCTATAAGGACGACCTGCTGTCGATCCTCAATCTCCGCCAGGGCGGGCTCGCCATCTACGGCGGCATCATCGCCGGCATCGCCACTCTGATCGCGGCGGCGCGCCGCAGGAAGCTGCCCGTGGGGAAGGTGCTCGACACCTGCATCATCGGGCTGCCGCTGGGGCAGATCCTGGGCCGCTGGGGGAATTTCTTCAACAGGGAAGCCTTCGGCGCCTACACGGACGGGCTCTTCGCGATGCAGCTGCCGGTCTCCGCGGTGCGGCAGCACGAGATCACGGAGGAGATGTGGGCCCATCTGCAGAATATCGGCGGCGTGGATTTCATCCAGGTCCATCCCACGTTCCTCTACGAGGGCATGTGGAATACCTGCGTGCTGCTGTTCCTGCTTCTTGTGAGAAATAAGACCCGCTTCGAGGGGGAGCTGATCCTTCTCTACATCGCGGGCTACGGCATCGGGCGCTTCTTTATCGAACAGCTGCGGACGGATCAGCTGCTGATCCCGGGAACAGCCGTTCCGGTCTCCATGGTGCTCTCCGGGGCGGCGGCGGTGCTGTCCGTTCTGGCGGTCCTCCTTCTGCGGAAGCGGGCGGAGGCGCCTTCAAAAAAAGAATAATTTCCGGATTTTTACATATCTGGGGCCGCAGCGGCGGAAGACCACAAGATGTTGGGCTTCCGCCGCTTTTTCGCGCATTTTTCAAGAAAAACAAACGCATGTTCGGCTTGCGGAATGGGGGTTTATGGGTTAAAATTTGTATCAGGTGGTACGAAATGGGAGAAAAGTACCACGAAATGGGAGATCAACCATGTTCCTGAACACCTATCACCACTCGCTGGACAATAAAGGACGCCTTATGATCCCGTCGAAGTACCGGGAAGAGATCGGTGCGTCCCGGCTCGTGGTGACGAAAGGGGTGGACCGGAATCTCGTCGTCTTCACGATGGAAGGCTTCGAACAGTATGTGGGATCTCTCAAGTCTCTTCAGGGAAGCCCGGAGAAAGCCAGAAGACTGAAGCGCTTTCTGGCCTCCAGCGCCTACGACCTCAAGCTGGATGCGCAGGGGAGGATCCTGCTCAGCGAAGAGCTGCGGGATTACGCGCAGATCAGCAAAGAGGCCGTAGTCACCGGCAACATGGACAACTTCGAGATCTGGAACGAGGAAGCCTGGAAGCAGCAGGACGCTCTTCTGAGCGACGCGGAAGGGATCAACTCGGATCTCGAGGAGCTGGGCATGCTGCTCTAAAGAGGAGGAGCGGGATGGAATTTGTTCACCGGTCCGTTCTTCTTGACGAGGTCATCGGGAACCTGAATATCCGTCCGGACGGCATCTATGTGGACGGCACATTGGGCGGCGCCGGACATTCGTATCATATTGCAGAAAAGCTCGCTGAAAATGGCAGGCTCATCGGGATCGACCGGGACGACGCCGCAATCACGGCTGCCTCCGCACGTCTTGCGGAATTTGGGGAGAAGGCGGTCATCGTGCGCGGCAACTACTCGGAGATGCCGGAGATCCTGCACAATATGGACATCCGGGGCGTCGACGGAATTCTTCTCGACCTGGGCGTCTCCTCCTACCAGCTGGACACCGCGGAGCGCGGGTTCACCTACATGCAGGAGGACGCGCCGCTGGACATGCGCATGGACCGCAGGGAAGCAAGGACGGCCGGAGACATCGTGAACGAGGCGGGCGAGGAGGAGCTTTTCCGGATCATCCGTGATTACGGGGAAGAGAAGTTTGCCCGGAATATCGCGAAACACATTGCTGAAAGAAGAACGGAACACCGGATCGAAACAACTGGGGAGCTCGTTTCGATCATCCGCGCTTCGATCCCGATGAAGTTTCAGAAGACGGGCGGCCATCCGGCCAAACGCACGTTTCAGGCGCTTCGGATCGAGCTGAACGGGGAGCTTTCGGCCTTGTCCGATTCGCTGGAGCAGATGATCGATCTGCTGAACGACGGCGGAAGACTGGCGGTGATCACATTTCACTCGCTGGAGGACCGCATTGTAAAGAACACATTCCGCAATGCGGAACATCCCTGCACCTGTCCGCCGGAATTTCCGGTATGCGTCTGCGGGAAGGTACCGAAGGGGAAGGTACTTACCCGGAAACCCATACTGCCGTCGGCGAAGGAACAGGAGGAGAATTCCAGATCAAAGAGCGCAAAGCTCCGGGTATTCGAACGAAGGAAGTAACGTACATGCAGCAGATGACAAGGGCGCGCTACGCGGGGGAAAGGGTAAATTCGCGAACGGGAAAACGTGTGAGCCTCGCCGTGCGCCGCAACCGGAAGAAAGCCCTGAGGATGAGCAGGGGGTATGTCATTTTCCTGGCTTTCATTTCCATTATGACCGTGCTGATGTGCGTGCAGTACCTGAAGCTGAAGGAGACGATCACGTCCCAGATGAACCGCAACGAAAAGCTGGAGTCGGAGCTGGTCTCTCTGCGCTCGGAAAATGACGCGCTGCTGGAAAATATCAACAGCAGCGTGGACTGGAATGCCATCAAGGATACCGCAATCAACAAATTGGGAATGAAATATGCTGAAGAGGACCAGATTGTGTGGTATAATACCGATGGCAGGAGTTATATCAGGCAATATCAGGACGTTCCCTCCTAGAAGGGGGAGCGCCGGGAATCGGGAGCATTTGTGAAGAAACAGGCTGCGAAGCGCCATTCCGGAGGAGACGGATCGGCGAGAGGAAAACTGAAAAGCGGCATGAAGAAAAAGCTGGCAGGGCTCTTTGTATGTGTCGTGCTGGCTTTAATTTTGCTGCTTTTCCGCATTACCTATATTAATGCGGTCAGCGGGGACCAGTACGCGAGGCAGGTCCTGACCACCTCGCAGTCCCAGTACGCCTCGGTGACGATGCCCTATAAGCGGGGCGATATCATCGACTGCAACGGCACCGTGCTGGCCACCTCCGAGAAGACCTACAACGTGATCCTGGACTGCCGGGCCGTCAATTCCCGGCCGGAATACGCCGATCCGACGGTCGAGGCCCTGCGCGCCGTCTACGGCATTTCCCCGGACACCATCCGCGCGCTCCTGACCGACGAGAAGACGAAGGACGCCCTCTACAAGGTGATCCTCAAGAACGTCTCCATCGAGGAGAAGCAGGCCTTCGATACCTACTGCGAGCACGGCGAGGATTCCGGACTCTCCGACGAGGAGAAGAAGAACCGCGCCAATATCCGCGGCGTCTGGTTCGAGGAGGAATATGTCCGCAATTATCCGCTGGGCTCCACCGCCTGCGACGTGATCGGCTTCGTCTACGACAAGGATCAGGCCGACTGGGGCGTCGAGAGCTACTACAACAGCACTCTGCAGGGCGTCGACGGACGCAAATACGGCTACTGGGATTCCGGCTCGGATCTGGGCCAGACCATCGTGGAGCCGCGCGACGGCGACACCGTGCAGCTGACCATCGATACGACGGTGCAGGAGATCTGCGACCGCTACGTCGAGAAATTCGACGATTATTTCACCGGCGGGCCCTTCAGCGACACGGAAGGCGCGAAGAACATCGGGATCCTCGTGATGGATCCGAACGACGCCTCCATCCTGGCGATGTCCAGCAGCCGGCCCTATGACCTCAACGATCCCAGGGATCTGACGCCCTTCTACTCCGACGAGCAGCTGGAGAGCATGTCCGAGGACAAGAAGATCGAGGCGCTGAACCGGATCTGGCGGAATTACTGCATTTCCGATACCTTTGAACCGGGATCGGTCTTCAAGCCGGTGGTGGTCGCCTCCGCGCTGGAGAACGGCTCCCTCTCCGGGAACGACGAATTTACCTGCGACGGCTATCAGACGGTGGCCGGTACGCGGATCAAGTGTTCGGAGACCGAAGGCCACGGAGACCTGACCGTGGGCGGCGTGATCGCGAATTCCTGCAACGACGCCCTGATGCAGATCGCCTCCGGCATGGGCTCGGGCGAGTTCTGCAAGTACCAGAACCTCTTCCGGTTCGGCATGCGCACCGGCATCGACCTCTCGGGCGAGGCCACCGGCATCCTGCACACCGAGGATACGATCAGTGAAGTGGATCTGGCGACCTCCTCCTTCGGACAGGGCTTTACCTGCACGATGATCCAGGAGGCGGCGGCCATGTGCGCCGTGATCAACGGCGGCTATTACTATAAGCCCCACGTGATCAGCCGGGTGCTGGACAGCACCGGCAGCGTCAAGAAGAATTACGGAAAGATCCTGGAAAAGCAGGTGGTCTCCGAAGAGGTCTCCGGCCTGCTCCGTCAGTACATGGTGGAATGCGCGGAGGAGGGCACGGCCCAGCCGGCCAAGGTCGACTGCTATTCCATGGGCGGCAAGACCGGAACGGCCCAGAAGATCCCCCGCGGGAACGGTAAATACCTGCTGTCCTTCACCGGCTTCGCTCCGGCGGAGAACCCGCAGGTGCTGGTCTATGTGGTCGTCGATGAGCCGAACGTCGAGTACCAGCCCGACAGCCGCTACGCGCAGTGGCTCGGACGGGACGTGATGCAGGAGATCCTTCCGTATCTCGGCCTCTATCCGGACGAACCCCACGATCCGGACGATTCGCATTTCCGCTACGACTTCGACAACAAAGAGGGCAAAACGCCCGAGCAGCTGGCCCGGGAGGCCCTGGAGTCGGAGGACGATGAGGAGGAAGACGAAGAAGACGAGGACGGTGAGGACTATGACGAGGACGACGAGGCGGGCGAGCCGGTGACGGAGACCGCCGCGGATATCAACGTCCCGGAGCCACAGGACACGGGAGACGGAGAGGTCGAAGGCGGCAACACCGAAGAGACCGACGGCGTGACCAATGAGGAGGCCGGGATCGAAGAAGAGGAGACGGACACCTGACGGATGCCGCGGTCAAAGAGAGGATGAAAAGCGATGATTGATTCTATGGCAGTACTGCCGGTGTTCCTGGCCTTCGCCGGGAGCGCGGCGCTCGGGCCGGTGCTGATCCCGGTGCTCACGCGGCTGAAGATGGACCAGACCGAGCGGGAACTGGGCGTGAAGTCCCACCTGCAGAAGGCAGGGACTCCGACGATGGGCGGGATCATTTTCCTCATCCCGGTCACGGTCGTTTCCCTGATCTTTATCTGGAAATATCCGAAGATCGGTCCGGTGCTCTTTCTGATGCTGGCCTTCGGCCTCATCGGCTTTCTGGACGACTATCTGAAGGTCGTGAAAAAGCAGTCGGACGGCCTGCTCCCGAAGCAGAAGCTGGCCCTGCAGTTCGCGGCGACGCTGGTATTCGTCCTCTATGTGCGCCTGTCCGGCTATGTGGATTTCTCGCTGCGCATCCCCTTTGCGCACGGGAAAATGCTGGATATCGGCATTTTTGCCTATCCGCTGCTGTTCTTCGCGGTCCTGGGGACTGTGAACGGCGTGAATTTCACCGACGGTCTGGACGGCCTGGCCTCGTCGGTCACGGCGGTCGTCGCCTGCTTCTTCGCGGTCGCGGCGCTTCTCCTCGGCACCGGCACGGCGCCGGTCTCCTCCGCGGTGGCGGGGGGGCTCATGGGCTTTCTGCTCTACAATGCCTACCGCGCGAAGGTCTTTATGGGGGACACCGGTTCCCTCGCGCTGGGCGGCTATGTGGCCGGGATCGCCTATATGATGAATACGCCCCTGTTCATCCTGATCGTGGGGCTGATCTACCTGATCGAGGTGCTGTCCGTCATCCTGCAGGTGAGCTATTTTAAGGCCTCCCACGGAAAACGGATCTTTAAAATGGCGCCGATCCACCATCACTTCGAGCTCTGCGGCTGGACGGAGACGAAGGTAGTGACGGTATTTACGATCGCGACCGCCCTGCTGGCCCTGATCGGCCTTATGGCGCTCTGATTCGATTATAAAAAGGAGACAGAACGGATATGGACTTTTGCGGAAAGACAGCGCTGGTCTACGGCTGCGGCGTGAGCGGCATCGGCGCCGCGGACCTTCTCGGGGAGCTCGGCGCGAAGGCCGTGTTGTTTGATGAAAATGAGAACCTGGACCGGGAGAAGGTCCTGGGAAAGCTCGCCCGCCCTGAGACGTCGGAGCTCGTCGTCGGCTCTCTCCCGGCGGAGCTGTTTGCAGCACTGGATCTGGCGGTACTGAGCCCGGGCGTCCCCTGCGACCTGCCCAACGTCCTGCGTCTGCGGGAAGCGGGCGTGCCCGTCATCGGAGAAGTGGAGCTGGCTTATGAAGCCGGCCGGGGCGAAGTGCTCGCCATCACCGGCACCAACGGCAAGACCACGACCACCTCGCTGGTGGGCGCCATCATGCAGGAGGCGGGGAGAAATACCTTCGTGGTCGGTAATATCGGAAATGCCTATACAGGGGCAGCTCTTAAGACGAAGGAAGGCTCCGTGGTCGTGGCGGAGATCTCCAGCTTCCAGCTGGAGACGATCGACCGCTTCCATCCGACGGTCTCCGCGATCCTCAACATTACGGAGGACCATCTGAACCGCCATCACACGATGGAAGAGTACATCCGGGTCAAGGAACTGATCACGAAGAATCAGACGGCGGAGGATGTGTGCGTCCTCAATTACGAGGACGCGGAGCTGCGGGCCTTCGGAGAGACGGCCTGTCCGGCTTCCGTGTTCTGGTTCTCCTCGGCAAGGGAGCTTCCCGACGGGATGTTCCTCCGGGGCGAAACGATCGTGATGCGCCGCGGCGGACGCGAGGAAGAACTGATCGGAGTAAACGAGCTGCTGCTGATCGGCATTCACAATTACGAGAACGTCATGGCGGCGGCAGCGGTGGCGGTCTCCGCGGGAATCCCCCTTTCGCAGATCGCGAAGACGCTGCGCACCTTTAAGCCGGTGGCGCACCGGATCGAGTACGCGGGGGAGAAGCACGGCGTCGTCTGGTACAATGACTCCAAGGGGACCAATCCGGACGCGGCTATCCGCGGGATCCGGGCCATGTCCCGCCCGACCTTCCTGATCGCGGGAGGGTATGACAAGGGCTCGGACTACCGGGAGTGGATCCGCTCCTTTGACGGGCGGGTGAAGCGGCTCGTCCTCGAGGGAAAGACCCGCTTTGACATCCGGGACGCTGCGCTTTCCTGCGGATTCCCCGGGGACCGGATCGTGCTGTTCGAGACGATGCGGGAATCGATGGAATACTGCGCGGCAAATGCTGAAAGCGGAGACGCGGTGCTCCTCTCACCGGCCTGCGCCTCCTGGGGCGAGTTCCCGAATTACGAAGTAAGAGGAGAGATCTTTAAGAAATATGTCGCGGAAGAGGTATAGCAGACGCGCAAGGGCAAAAAGAAGGATCCGGATTGGGCTTATTACGGCCGCGGTCCTTCTTTTGCTGTT
>ONST01000023.1 GCA_900320575.1 uncultured Eubacteriales bacterium | reverse complement strand
CCGATGGAATTCGAGCACCCCTATTTCTTCCAGACCGAGTACACGGATCCCGGCACCTTCCGGGGACACGCCCAGCTGCGGAATTCCAATACCACGGCCATTCTCCGCACGGAGGCGGAGGACCGCTACCCCTTCAACCAGGGGATCTTCATCGACATCTTCCCGCTCGACGCGATGGCGCCGACGAAGGCGGAGTACGCCGCGCAGCGCGGCGAGGCCCTGCGCCTCAAAGAGGCCTGGAAGCGCGTCTACCGGCTGACGGACAAGTACAACCGCACCGGCGGCGTGAAGGGAAAGCTCCGGGACCTCGCCCACGGGCTGCTCACCGGCCCGCTCTACACGCTCGGGGATTACGACCGCCTTTACCGGCAGTACGAGCAGGTCTGCCAGCGGTTCAACGACTATGACACGAAGTACGTCGGCGCCTTCAGCTTCACCTTCGACAAGCGGAGCGAGATCCGGCTCAGGGACGACCTGCAGGAGACCGTGGAGCTCCCGTTCGAGTTCCTCACGGTGCCGGTGCCGAAGAATTACGAACACGCCCTCACCCAGGTCTTCGGGGAGTGGCGGGCGTTCGTGCGGGGAGGCAGCGCCCACGGCGGCGTGTTCTTCGATCCGGACCGGCCCTACACGGACTATATCTCCGGGAAGCTTCCGATCCCGGAGGAGGAATAGACCGGCATTTTCCAAAAAGACAGACCGCATCAGGCCGCGTAAGGAGGCGTTTCGTTGCAGAAGGTCAGCATCAAGAAAAATTTCATACTGAGCACGGCCTACCAGCTGCTCCTCATCGTGGCGCCGCTGGTGACGGCGCCCTACGTGGCCCGCGTGCTGGGACCCGACCGGGTCGGCATCTACAGCGCCACCAACTCGATCCAGATGTATTTCTCGCTGTTCGCGGCCCTTGGCACCGCATCCTACGGCGCGCGGGAGATCTCGCGGGCCCGGGACGACGAGGCGAAGCGCTCGAAGCTCTTCTGGGAGATCGAGCTGCTGACCGTGGCGACGACCCTCGTCATTCTCGTGATCTGGGGCGCCTGGATCGCGGTCGCTCCGGAGTACAAGATCTACTACCTGGTGCTGACGCTCAATCTCTTCAACACCATGTTCGACATCTCCTGGTTCTTCAAGGGGCTCGAGCAGTTCTCGTACACGGTGCGGCAGAATACGATCTTCAAGCTGCTCGGCATCGTGCTCCTGTTCATCCTCATTAAGGATGAAAATGACCTGGCGCTCTACATCGCGCTCATGTGCTGCACCTCCCTCTTCGGGACGCTCTCGATGTGGATCTATCTGCCGCGCTTCCTGGTGAAGGTGGACAGAAGATCCTTAAGGATCTGGCCGCATCTCCGCGAGACGCTGGTGTATTTCGTGCCGACCATCGCGACCTCGGTCTACACCTACCTGGACAAGACTCTGATCTACGCGATCGCGCGGAATCCCAGCGAGAACGGCTACTACGAGGAGGCCACGAAGATCGTGAACCTCGTCAAATCCGTGACCTTCACCTCCCTCAACGCGGTGCTGGAGGTGCGGGCCTCCTATCTCTTCCTGGAGAAGAAATACGACGAGATCAAGGAGAAGATCCGCGAGTGCATGGACTACATCCTCTTCATGGGGATCGGGGCCTGCCTCGGGCTCATCGGTATCGCGGAGCGCTTCGTTCCGCTGTTCTTCGGCGAGAGCTTCCGTCCGGTGACGCCGATCCTGATGCTGCTGTCTCCGGTGGTGGTGATCATCGGCATCAGCAACTGCATCGGCTCGCTCTACTACACGCCGGCGGGACTGCGCAAAAAGAGCGCGGGCTTCATCGTGATCGGAGCGGTGATCAACTTCTGCATGAACCTGCTGCTGATCCCCCGTCTGGGCGGACTGGGAGCCGTGGCGGGCACGCTGATCGCCGAGACCGTGATCACGGTCCTCTACATGGCCTTCTGCGACCGCTACCTGACGGTCGGACTTCTCGTAAAACTGGGCTGGAAAAAACTGGCCGCAGGTGTTATCATGGCACCTGTCGTCTGGTGGATCGGCACGAAGATCACCGGAGGGTTTCTCTCGGTGGCGGTGCAGATCCTTGCGGGCGGCTCCGTTTATCTCGCCGTGCTCTTCCTTCTTCATGATTCCTTCCTCTTCGAGGTCGCGGGGCAGAAGGTGCTGGGCGGCGTGCTTGCGAAGGTAAAGAAGAAATTTTCCCGGTAAGGGATCACATCAAGGAGAACGGCATGAAACAGTATGATTATCTGATCGTCGGCGCGGGCCTCTTCGGCGCGGTCTTCGCCCATGAAGCAAAGGAGGCCGGAAAGAAGGTCCTCGTCATCGACAGGAGAGACCATATCGCGGGAAATGTCTACACGGAGGACGTGGAGGGCATCCACGTGCACCGCTACGGCGCGCACATTTTCCACACCAATAACCGGGAAGTCTGGGATTATGTGAACCGCTTCGCCGAGTTCAACCGCTTCACGAACTCCCCGGTGGCCAACTATCACGGAGAGCTCTACTCCCTGCCCTTCAACATGTATACCTTCAATAAGATGTGGGGCGTGGTGACGCCGGAGGAGGCCTCCGCGAAGATCGAGGAGCAGAAGAAGGCCGCGGGCATCACCGAGCCGAAAAATCTCGAGGAGCAGGCCATCAGCCTCGTGGGCACGGACATCTACGAGAAGCTGGTGAAGGGCTACACGGAGAAGCAGTGGGGCCGTCCCTGCACGGAGCTGCCCTCCTTCATCATCCGCCGGCTGCCGGTGCGCCTGACCTTCGACAACAATTATTTCAACGCGCTCTTCCAGGGCATTCCCGTCGGCGGCTACACGAAGCT